>JBMZNW010000320.1:331-582 GCA_049619915.1 Gammaproteobacteria bacterium | reverse complement strand
TTTGATAAGTTACAACGTGAAGCTGCTTCAATAGAGGCTTATTTCCAAGAAAAAGGAATCGAGTTTAAAGAAGAAGAGGGTTAAAGTATGCCCCGGTGGTGGAATTGGTAGACACGCCGGACTTAAAATCCTGTGGACAGTAATGTCCGTGCCGGTTCGATCCCGGCCCGGGGCACAAAAAAGAATGGACTCGTAGCTCAGCTGGATAGAGCATCAGCCTTCTAAGCTGACGGTCGAAGGTTCGAATCCTT
>JBMZNW010000320.1:0-321 GCA_049619915.1 Gammaproteobacteria bacterium | reverse complement strand
TTGAGCAATTGGTTGGCTCAGCGGACTGTAACTCCGCCGTCTTACGACCTTGGGGGTTCGAGTCCCTCCTCCCCAACAAAGAGCGGGTAAAAAGTTCAGTACACCTCTGCAGGGGTAAAAGTAAGTTACTGTTAATAGGACGACGCATCCTAACGACTGCTCGATTGGAAGATTGGCAGAGTGGTCGAATGCACTGGTCTTGAAAACCAGCGTACCGCAAGGTACCGTAGGTTCGAATCCTACATCTTCCGCGATCGCAGTCAGATGTACATCAGTTGAATTACTGTGAAAGAGGAGGATAGCTTGGCTATTCTCCTTTTT
>JBMZNW010000319.1:0-1112 GCA_049619915.1 Gammaproteobacteria bacterium | reverse complement strand
AGAGCGCCTGATTTGCATTCAGGAGGTCGTGGGTTCGATTCCCTCCAGCTCCACCATGAGGTGATATGTATAGTATAAGAAACGCAAAGATAGAAGACAGGGATGAGTGTCTAAGAATACAACATCAGAATGGCATACAATCAGACGAATACTTGTGGGATGAATACAAGTGGGCATTTGTACTTAACAATCTATATGACTCATGGGTGTTGATACACGATGAAAAGGTTGTAGGATATGCAGTCGGATTGATACGTACTATCACTGAACAAGACTATTTTCCATCTGACTTACAAGGAGAGATAGGTTGGTACTATATGGACTTGTGCGTAGAAAAACCACATAGACATGAAGGAACTGACACCATAGTGTCATTTGTCAATGACAGGTACCCATTGAATTACGCACATATACAAGTAGATAACATAGGTGTATGGAAGGCAGCCATACGTAATGGATGGGAGAAGGTCGGTCTTGTCAAAAACTATTTTGATAGTGGGGATGCATATACCATTATAAATGATCAATAATTTCGGAGAGGTGGCAGAGTGGTTGAATGCACTGGTCTTGAAAACCAGCATACGTGAGAGCGTATCGAGGGTTCGAATCCCTCCCTCTCCGCCAGTGACTAACTAAAGGAGAAAGTCATGAATGTACGAGAACTAGATGTAAAGATTCGACAATGGCACCACGATAGAAATCTTATCGAAGGTGCAAACGATAAAGACCAAGTATGCAAACTGATTCAGGAGGTTGGTGAACTCAGTGATAATGTATGCAAAGGTAACGATATCAGGGATGATATCGGTGACTGTATTGTAGTGTTAACCAACATTATGGAACGTAATAATCTGACACTACAGGAATGTATGCAAACTGCATACGATGATATCAAAGATCGTACTGGAACCATGATCGATGGTATCTTTGTAAAGGATGGGTACCATAAACCTATTCTACCATGGATTGAAGCGGAGGAACACTTCTAGTGTCAAACGAGAGAGACGTTGTATTTCAAAATTGGACATTCACGGTATCAGATGATGGTATTACGTTTGAGTCTGACCTGACTCTAAATGAGTTAGGACTAGAGAACCACCAAGACCTACAAG
>JBMZNW010000318.1:0-1507 GCA_049619915.1 Gammaproteobacteria bacterium | reverse complement strand
CCCGTAGCTAATGAGTTTAGTCAATTGCATAACGAATGAATTAATCGCTTTCGTTGCAACAAGTTTTTCTTTTTCCAATCCATAGTTCAACATAAAAGGGTTATGTATTGGTCCGGTTGCGCCAATCAAACCAGAAAGAAATGAAACACTGAAACCTAATAGAAAAAACCAATGTAACTTCATTTTTAAAGCCAATTTTGTTTTGCTGAATTTATCTTGAAGTACATAGCTGATTAGAAATAGCCCCAAAATGACTTGAATAAACTGACTATCTATTCGAGTTAGAAGCCATGCACCGATAATTGCACCGATAACACTGCCGGTTAACAAGTAAGGAATAACTTGCCAATCGACATGATGGCGAAACAGAAAGGCGCGTGAAGGATTAGCTATTAATGCGGCAACGGAGATAATTGGCGCGACCATCTGTGCGCCTAAAAAGAAGGTAATAATAGGAATTAATAAGATTGCCGCACCACCTGCAGCAACAGTGCTGAAAAACCAGGCTAAACAACCTAATATAAATAACAGTACAAAAACCATGTTATAGATGTTGTAGTGAATATAAGTGTTATATTAAACAGTATTTTTGAACCTTGGCTATTAGTAATAATCGTAAAATTATGTTTTTTGGATTAGATAAAAAAAGAGAACTTCCTAAAGCTGAAGATGCTTTACCCGGACGAGAAGCAACGATGCCCATTGAAAACATACATTACGTTAATAGAAATCCAATTAAAGCGCCTTTTCCAGAAGACACAGAACAAATAATTTTTGCCTTAGGTTGTTTTTGGGGAGCAGAGAGATTGTTCTGGCAATTACCAGGTGTTTATACAACGGCAGTTGGCTATATCAATGGTTTTACCCCTAATCCAAGTTATGAAGAAGTCTGCTCAGGAATGACTGGCCATACCGAAGCTGTATTAGTAGTTTATGATCCAGACGAAATTAGTCTTGAAGCATTATTAACTGTGTTTTGGGAGTCACATGATCCAACGCAGGGAATGCGGCAGGGCAATGATACTGGTACACAGTATCGTTCAGGCATCTATGTGTTTAATTATGAAGATAAGAATTTAGTTGAAGCTTCAAAAAGCGATTATCAAAATAGATTAAATGATGCAGGTTATCCGGCAATTACAACGGAAGTATTAATGGCGCCAGAGTTTTACTATGCGGAGCAATATCACCAACAATATCTGGCGAAGAATCCAGCAGGTTATTGTGGTTTAGCAGGCACGGGTGTGAGCTGTTCAGCTAAATAAAGTTGAGAATCTTATTATTTTAATTACGCACGTTTCTTTTGTTTATTAGGCGTTTTAACTTTTACTTCTGTTCTCTTCTTTTTATCAGAAGCGAGCATTTCAGTTTTAAAGTTGATTGGCATCATGCCGCCTCCAGATGTTCTTACGTAATACATATTCTTTATTCTCCTGATTAAATTAATTTACTGGGAAACCACTAGCAAAACGACTAATCCATTCTTCTGTCAGTTTTTCTTTACTCA
>JBMZNW010000317.1:0-1534 GCA_049619915.1 Gammaproteobacteria bacterium | reverse complement strand
ATCCAGAACAATTGAAATCATGACGATATGCATAACATTAGGTAAAAGATGGCGTAGCATAATACTGAAGTTACCAACACCGAATGCTTGTGCTGCTTGTACATAGTCTACTTCCCTAAGCTTTAACGCTTCTGCTCTTAATAACCGACACAAACCCGTCCAACTGGTAATGCCTAATATGATACAGAGAAATAACAATCTTAAATCAGCACGTTGTTCGAGACTGGTAAAGTCTGCTTCATGATTACTGATATAGACTTGTAATAATAGAATTGAAGCGGCAATTAACAACACACCTGGAATGGAATTTAATGTCGTATAGAGATATTGAATAACATCATCTATCCAACCACGAAAATAACCGGCCATTAAACCCATCATGATAGCAAACGGTAACATCACTAATGTTGTTAACGTACCAATCACTAAGCCTGTACGAATACTTTTCAATGACTGATACAGCACATCTTGACCAACCTTATCCGTACCTAAGACATGATAATATTGAGCAAGATTATAAATGCAGGCGATAGTCGTAATAATAAAGCCTAATGTAATAAAAATAGCATACCAAGGAACATCCATTTCATTCTTAATACATTTACATAATGCCGTTTTGAATGTCATTTTATTCTTTTTACTTAGCATTAAAGTAATTAACAGAATAACGACTGCGCTAATAACTAAGCCCGCTATTAAACCGATAAAAAATCGCCTGCTAATATCTGCACAACGTTCTGTTTCGGGATCATCAAGATGCGCACCACCGTATTTTAAACGAGGATAATCACGTATCTGTTTACCATCTGGCTGATCTATCATTTCTTTGGCAAAAGCATGGCTTGCCAATGGTGCTGAATAGGTTCTTTCTGTGTTCTCACGCAGATCAGATAAAACAAGATCTAACACACTCAGTATTTGAGTGGAATAAACCACTTCTGATGATTTATTGTCTTCAAACTTGGGATGGAAATGCAATGAATCAAGCAAGCCAATAATAATATAAACTGATAACACCACGGCTGCGGACATAGCAATAGGACGGCGAGCAACATCTCTCCACGGCGCACTCAAGTGTTCATGCTTTCTTGCATAGAAAACAAAACCTATCACCATAAACAGTAACAGGAAGATAAAGGCGTCAGTGATAAAAATAACAGGCATTAGTTTAACCTCACTCTTGGATCAACGAGCGTGTAGGAAATGTCTGTGAGTATTAAACCGATAATGTATAAAACAGAGCCGAGGAAGACCATCGAACGCACAATAGCAAAATCCTGCGCGCTGATTGCATCGATGGTATAACTACCTAAACCGGGAATAGCAAAAAAAGATTCAACAATAAGACTACCTATAAACAAACTCGGTAAAATCACAACAACACCGGTTAGAATTGGAATTAAGCCATTCGCTAAAACATGTTTATATAACACGATTGTTTCTGATAAACCTTTGGCTTTTGCTGTTCGCACATAATCTTTGCCCATCTCTTCGAGAAAGATGGTTCTATACCAACGAGTACTCGCACCAATAC
>JBMZNW010000316.1:0-1539 GCA_049619915.1 Gammaproteobacteria bacterium | reverse complement strand
ACCATACAATGCGTTTTACCTAACGACCTGACAAGTACTCTTGCTTGAAAGGTCATACGAGATCTTTCAAGCCAATCATGAAGCCCTGATTGGCAACAGTCAGGGCTTCTTCGTTTCTGAAGATCTCATTTTAATTATTGTCGTGCAGGCAAGGGGATGCCTTTGTCTCGAATTTGAGGACTGAACAATGGCAAAGCAAAAAATAAGAAACCCTTATGTATTGCAAATGCTGAAATTAAATAGCGGCGTGCATAAGAAAACAAACAAAGCAAAACGTCAGCTTGATAAGAAGCGGACACGAAATGAAGTGAGTGAATCACTTTTAAATAAACTGAATGAATAGGAGGTGATCTATGTCTATCGTATGTGCAGCAATTAAAGATGATGCGATCGCTATTGCTGCTGATACACAAATGAGCATGGGTTCTTTATCGGTTACTGCCGGTGACTTAAAGAACTGTGACAAACTTTTTAAGGTGAATGACAGTGTTATTGGTTTTGTTGGCTGGAAAGCGATGTCGACTATGTTGGAAAACATCATGACTGAAAAGGAAGGGCTGTTTGTTTTAGATGATCGTAAGAAAATCTATAAAACTTTGATGCAATTGCATCAGGAAATGAAAAAGCATTACTTCCTGGAAACATCTGAAGATTATGGTCAGCCGGTTGAATCAATGCAGTTGGATGCATTGATCATCAACAAAGGTGGTATCTATGAAATCAGTAGTTATCGTGATGTAAACCAATACTCACGTTTCTGGGCGATTGGATCTGGTGCTAGATTAGGTCTGGGCGCGATGGAAGCACTTTATGACAGAGGTATGAATGCTGAAGAATTAGTGACTGCGGGTGTTGAAGCAGGCGCGAAGTTCGATAGTGGATGTTCATTACCAGTAAGTTGTGAAGTATTGAAACGTAATGCTGAACCGTATGTTTCAATTTTGAGTAGGACGAGAGAGTGCTGGAAATAATTTCCGGCACTTTCTTTTTACGTTATTTTTAGCGAACCTATATAAGCTGTATTAGTCTGAATTACGTCTTCAATAAATTAAACATTGATATCGATGATGAAATGGCAAACGGGATTATTTAACGTCCTTAAAATTTTATTTTTAGTTCTGTTGTTTTCAACGGCGATTGGTAAGTTGTTGGATATTCCGGGTTTTGCTGATGTGATCGAAACGTATCAATTCGGTATCACTGGTGTTGTTGCAAGTGTATTAGCTTTATCCATTGCTTTGTTTGAATTGCAATTGGGTTTGTACATTTTGCGAAAGCCATTGTCGTCGATTATTGGTTTGTTACTGACCTTAATGCATAGCGGCTATACCTTGCTGGCTATAATCACATTGAGTCGTGGTATTGATATTCAGAACTGTGGTTGTTTTGGTGTGTTCCTAGCCAGACCCATGACGCCAATGACGGTTGTTGAAGATCTTATCTTAACGGCAATGTCGGCAATGTATTGGTATTTATCTATTCAGCTTTCTAAAAATAAGGTTAATTGATTTCGTTTGCCATTGTCGTTTCATTCAATAA
>JBMZNW010000315.1:0-1603 GCA_049619915.1 Gammaproteobacteria bacterium | reverse complement strand
CAAGAAGCGCATGCTCAACGTTCTGTTGAAGCGGCTCTGGAAATGGATATTGCGATAAAAGAGCTGGCTACAACATTTATTTCTCGTGGCTGGCCGGCGCTAAGTATGGGTATAGGCATTAATACGGGTCGCGCCAATGTTGGTAATATGGGATCGAAATACCGTATGACTTATACCGCTATCGGCGACGCGGTAAATCTGGCTTCACGAATCGAGTCACTTACGCGCTCTTATCGTGTCCCCATAATTATCAGTGAACATACAGAAAAATGCTTGCAAGATATTTGCTGTAGAGAACTTGACCAGGTAAAAGTACGAGGCAAACAACATTTAACCCGGCTATATCAACCCTTGTGCAAGGAAAGCGAAGTCGATTTACAATTAAAAGAGAAACTAATCCTGCATCAAGAAGCACTTGAGCTTTACTATGAAAAGAAATATAAAAACGCTGAACGCTTGTTTAAAGAACTGTATATATCAGATAAAAATGATAAATATTATAAAGCGATGGTTTTGAAAACGATGGAAAAGCAAAGCTAGAAGAGGCCTCGATTACTGAGACTGGCGTTGTTTTATTTCTTCCAACCTTTGCCCTAAAAACTTTCTTTGATGCGCATCATTTAATTCACCGCTTTCCAATAATCCACCAATCAATATCATTGCACTTTCCAGTTCACCCATATCTTCAAGAATAAAAATTTCCATCTGCTTGGCCCAGAACGGTACATGATCAGCTATTGCATACTGCCGTAGTAAATTCGCGCATGCCAGCGCCAACTCAATATCTTTAAGCCTGTGCTTGGCCATGTAAACAGCATGTGCCATAGATGCCCAACGTTCATTCGGTTTTTCTAAAAATCGGGCTGATACGAAATCAATCATTTTCCTTTGTCTTTCTTCATCCTGCACTTCCGCATAAAACCGTATTGCAGCCAATAATGGATATTGCGTTTTATTATCCAGTTTTAATATCAAATCAAGCCAGTTAATCACTCTGTCATAATTTAGTTCCTTTAAAGAAATACTTATCCCTGGCTGGTTATCAAAAGCTTGTAGCCACAACATTGTTAGTTTTGAAGCTGAAATAGAGTCATCAAGACTGGCAAGTCTTATATAAGAGGGTTTAATCGCTGCTGGTAAGTCACGTTTATTTGCTTCCAATCCGGCAAAATAATAATGCCATGAAAGCTGTAACAACAAACTTATTATTAAGACAATTCCAATACTCTTTGGAACTGTTGAAACAGGCCTGGTTTTTATAACAAAGAAACTCATAACGCTTCTATAATTCTTTCCTGTATAAATCAAACAATGCAACACTAGACAGGAAAACCACATAAATCAGTGTTTGCCCCAAGACTAAAAGAATGTCATGTTTTATATCTGAAATATAAATAACCCAATCAGTTTGGGTGAACCTATATAGATCCGGAAGAACATAGGCAATAATGTCCAGTAAATAATTAATCAGCTTATGGCTTAATGCATTCGACTCTAGAATGGGTGAATTACCTATTAATTGTATAACTTCCATTGAACGCGATAAAAAATAAAATGCCATTACAATACTAAAAGATATCGTTATGCTGTTAAAAGAAAATAA
>JBMZNW010000314.1:0-1633 GCA_049619915.1 Gammaproteobacteria bacterium | reverse complement strand
TCTTTTTATATAAAGACAGTTAATAAAATGTAGACCATTAAATAAAACTGGCCTGTTTAAATTTATTAATGCACTAACTTTAGCAGTGCGTATCTTCTAAAAAGTTGTAACTACAAGCAGGTTTTAAAAAATTCAGGCAGGACTGAAGTGCACATGTCTTTTTCTTTGAAATTCATTACCTTTTGAATATACAGAGAAACATGACTTGGACCAGATATAAACAATAGATTACGTCCACGCACGGCCAAAAAACCTCCAGTCTTAAAAAATTAATAAAATTTTTATAAAACCCGCAGAAAATTCTGCAATAAACGCTACGTAAATTTTTGTTATTTTATGCTCAGGTTACATTCCATTCGCACCCGAGCAATTATTACTTAGTTAAATCAACAATTTATTATAATTATTTATACAGCGTTATGATTTTTGACCCACACCTCATAAATACGACGACATTTTGCCATAATTTATCTAGGCAGATCTATGTATATCAACAAAAAAAAGTTTTTTTTCTGGATGGGCTTTGTGTTGGAGAAATTCTTTAAAATATTGTTTTTATTATTAAATTGTCGAAAGACCTTTATCAAGGTCTTGTTTTAAATCTTCAATATCTTCTAAACCAACAGAGACGCGAATCATGTTCTGTTTAATTCCAGCTTCATCGCGCTGTTCATCTGTTAGGCGATGATGAGTTGTTGTTGCCGGATGCGTAATCGTGCTTTTTGTATCACCCAGATTTGCTGTAATGGAAAATAAGTCTGTAGAGTCAATCACATGCCAGGCAGAATCGCGGGTTCCTTTAACATCAAAACTGACTAAGCCTCCAAAACCATTTTGTTGTTCTTTCGCCAGCTGATACTGTAAATGAGACTCTAAGCCCGGATAATAGACTTTCTCTACTTTATCGTGCTGTTCTAACCATTGCGCCAATAACAATGCGTTTTCACAATGCGCTTTCATTCTTACATTTAGCGTTTCTAAACCTTTCAGGAAAACCCAAGCATTAAACGGACTCATTGTTGTACCGGCAGTTCGTAAAAAACCAAACACGTCTTTTCCGAGTAATTCTTCGCTACCTATAATTGCGCCACCGACACAGCGGCCTTGTCCATCAAGGTATTTAGTCGCTGAATGGATAACAATATCGGCACCGAATTCGAATGGTTTTTGTAATATTGGCGTACATAAACAATTATCTACCACTAATAGACAATCATTTTTATGCGCTATCTCAGCTAAACGTCGAATATCTGCAACTTCCGTCAACGGGTTTGACGGCGTTTCTAAAAAAAGAATCTTAGTATCAGACGTAATTGCCGCTTCCCAGGCTGCATAATCAATCAGATCGACGAATGTCGTTTCAATACCAAACTTTGGCAAAATATTATCGAAAAGACCAACCGTTGTACCAAAAATTGAGCGTGATGAAACAATCTTATCGCCTGCTTTTAATAGGCTCATACACGTCGTCAGAATAGCGCTCATTCCTGAAGAAGTTGCTACACAACGCTCTCCACCTTCCATCGCAGCTAAACGCTGTTCAAATGTTCTAACGGTGGGATTGGTAAATCGAGAATAAATATTACCGGGTTCATCGCCATTAAATCGTGCAGCAGCTTCTGCCGCATCTTTA
>JBMZNW010000313.1:0-1688 GCA_049619915.1 Gammaproteobacteria bacterium | reverse complement strand
ATAAGAGCCAGATTATATTGCGCGTTAACATGATTATTTTCCGCGGCTTCCATGTACCAGTTAACCGCTAATCCTACATCTTGCTTGGTATTAATCCCTTTTGCATACATAAAAGCCAGTTTCGATTGCGCGACAGGATCACCTGTTTTCGCTTCTTTAAGTTGCTTTTCAATTAATGACGGACCGTCATCTTTATTTTGATTTTTTCTATTCGGATTGCTTCTTCTATCAAATGTTGCAATCCAATCAGACATGGATTGCGGACGATCTTGTTGTTTAAATTGCAATGCGTAATCAATCGCTTTTAAAAATTCTTCTGAATAATTATCTCCGGCTATTTCAGTGATAGAAACATAGGTATCGCTATCTATCTGTGCAATGGCAGCACTACGATCAACAGCATCTGTTGGTGGTATGCCACTAATAGCGCGGTACATTGTTGCCCCCAAAGCATAAATATCCGTCCACGCACCTTGAGATTCATCCGAAGTATTGTATTGCTCTATCGGCGCATAACCTCGGGAAAAAATACTGGTCAAAGATTCGTTACCCTGCTCGAGTGATGCTCTGGCTGAACCAAAGTCAAGTAACACGGGATCACCATCGACGCGTAGAAAGATATTGGCAGGTTTTATATCACGATGGATAAATCCTGCTGCATGGACAATTTTCATCCCATCGACGATAGGAAAAATAATTGTTTTCAAGTCAGATTCATCAATTGTTTTGCGACGGTTAAGAATGTCCTGGAATGTTTCGCCTAATTCATATTCCATGACCATGTAGGCGGTATTATTGGCTTCAAATACATTTCGAACCTGAACAATATTAGGGTGCTTGAATTGTCCCAGTGTGCGCGCTTCATCTAAAAACCGGCCCAGTCCCCAATAGTAACGTTCATGATGTTCTTCTGATACGGGTGAAACAGAACCGCTTTTCGTGCGGATAGAGAGATCGACAGGTAGATATTCTTTGATGGCAACTTCATGACCTAGATTTAGATCCTGGGCGAGATAGGTTATACCGAAGCCGCCTTGGCCCAGTATGTCTCTGATTTCGTACCAGTGTAATTTTTGACCGGTCTTTAATGCATTGAGATGACGACTTTTTTCACTCATGTTTTAGGAATAAACATCCCTTTAAAATGACCTTTATAGATAATATAGAAACGCTATTAGTTCCTAAGTTAGTTTTGATAATTATATAAGGTTAGCATCAGAATCTAATAAATTACATTAAAAATACGTTGTTAGCCCAATTAATCCTTATAAAATTAGATAGATATTATCTTCTATCAAACAATTTTCGATATTTTTCAGTCGGTCGCCAAGACAAGGGCCTCTTAAACATAAGCCATTTTCGATATCGAATAATGCGCCATGAGTAGCGCACTGGATAAATTCATTAGCGGTATCGAGAAATTGATTTGGCATCCATTCCAGATTGATTCCGGTATGAGGACAGCGGTTAAGGTAACTGTAAACCTTGTTTTCGTAGTAGACGAGAAAGCATTCGACAGTAGTGCCATCCAACTCGATTTCCAGCCCTAAACAGTTCGATTTCTTCAGCTCTTCTAAAGAACAGGCCAAATGTTTTTTCTTTATATTTTGCATCGCTTATTGCTTCATTTATTACTTCATCGTGATAGACAGTTAGCAGACCATTACAGTATAATCCCGACCCAATTC
>JBMZNW010000312.1:0-1703 GCA_049619915.1 Gammaproteobacteria bacterium | reverse complement strand
AGGTATATAACCCATTGACCACTTACCAAATTCTCTAACACTTATTTCACCATAATAAAGCAAGGTAACAAGTCTATGTCTATCATCATTTATAATTAAATGATAGATCTTGTTAACCTCTTCCCGCGAACCTTCAAGGCACTGTAAAAAATACTTGCTATTAAAACAAAGCAGCCCAGTAACATTGGCTCTTTGATTATTATTACGCGCAGTATCAAGAATGGCTGGAATATCATCTGGTGAAAATAACTCAGAAATTGTACTGGTGTAAATTAAGCGGGTTAAAAACATTAATGAGCCTCAAATCTATTATCACTAAACAGTTATCGGTATTAGCCCTAACTTACTTTAATCCTGATATAATCCGTTAACTAAAATAAAATTCTAACTACCAGTTAAGTTCTATGGCTCAATACGTATACACAATGAACGGTGTTGGGAAAATTGTCCCCCCTAAACGCCAGATTTTAAAAGACATTTATCTTTCCTTTTTTCCCGGTGCAAAAATCGGTGTTTTAGGTTTAAACGGTGCCGGTAAATCGACATTGTTGAAAATCATGGCTGGACTTGATAAAGACATTATCGGCGAAGCTTATCCAATGCCCGACATTAAAGTCGGTTATTTACCACAGGAACCGCAGCTTGATTCTGCTAAAGATGTACGTGGTAATGTCGAAGACGGTTTACGTGAGCCGCTGGATGCTTTAGCCGGTTTGAATGAAGTTTATGCCGCTTATGCTGAAGAAGATGCTGATTTCGATGCTTTAGCGAAGAAACAGGAGCAATATGAAAGTATTGTCGCTGCCTGGGATGCGGAAAACCTGGAAAACAAACTGGAAATTGCCGCTGATGCATTGAGATTACCACCCTGGGATGCAGAAATAGACAACCTATCAGGTGGTGAGAAACGCCGTGTCGCGCTTTGTCGCTTATTATTATCACGTCCAGACATGTTGCTACTGGACGAACCGACTAACCATTTAGATGCAGAGTCTGTTTTTTGGTTGGAACGATTTCTGGCTGATTTTAGCGGTACTGTTGTTGCTGTAACGCATGATCGCTACTTTCTTGATAACGTTGCTGGCTGGATTCTGGAACTGGATCGTGGCGAAGGTATTCCATTTGAGGGTAATTATTCACAATGGTTAGAAAACAAAGAAGCTCGATTGGAATCAGAAGAAAAAGCCGAATCTGCACGTCAGAAAGCAATTAAACAAGAACTCGAATGGGTACGCACTGCCCCTAAAGGTCGGCATGCGAAAAACAAGGCACGTTTAGCTCGTTTTGAAGAAATGACTTCACAGGACTTTCAAAAACGCAGTGAAACAAATGAAATTTATATTCCCCCCGGCCCTCGTTTGGGTGACGCTGTTATTGAACTCAATAATGTCAGTAAAGCTTTTGGCGATCATGTTTTATATGAAGACTTAAGCTTTATCGTGCCCAAAGGTGCGGTTGTCGGCATTATTGGTGGTAATGGCGCGGGTAAATCTACCCTTTTCCGCATGATAGCCGGTACGGAAAAACCGGATAGCGGTGAAGTTAAGATTGGTGAAACAGTTGAAGTCGCTTTTGTTGAACAAAGTCGTGAAAGTCTTGATGACAGCAAAACCGTTTGGGAAGAAATTGCCGACGGGCTGGATATGCTTGAAGTCGGCAAGTACCAGACATCATCGCGCGCATATGTCGGACGCTTCAACTTT
>JBMZNW010000311.1:0-1729 GCA_049619915.1 Gammaproteobacteria bacterium | reverse complement strand
GCAGCTTGAAGGTAAAAAGATTAGTTACAGCGATAAGTCATGGCAGATCTTTAAAGACGCTATTGAAAAGAACAGTGAAACTTACGCTGAAATACGTCATATCGAAAAAGATTTAATTGGCGCGATTAACTACAAGATGGAACGTTTGCGTTTAAAGCAACGTGGTCTTGAGTTAGATGAAAACGATACGCCGGAAAATCTTAAGCTACTCGATGATGAACGTGCCGAATTACAAGTTGAATATAACGGATATACAAAGGAACTGGAAAAACTATACGGTAAACTAAATAGTTCCAGTTTTTCAGCTGTCACTGCTGATGGAAAAGAAGTCACTGTTGGTTTTGACAAGATTGTTAATGCGTTTCGTCCAAATGCAATGAACCTGTTTGATAAATGCATTTTTTATCTGCATAAGTTCTGGGAGTTTTTAACTGACGAACCTCGAGAAGCAAACACGGAAGGCGGTATTTTTCCTGCAATATTCGGAACCGTCTTGATGGTTATCATCATGGCGATAATGGTCACGCCTTTTGGTGTTATTGCCGCTGTTTATTTACGTGAATATGCATCGCAAGGTCCTATCACACGTTTGATACGAATTGCGGTTAATAATCTCGCCGGTGTGCCATCCGTTGTATACGGTGTTTTTGGTTTAGGTTTCTTTGTTTATTTTCTTGGTGGCAATATTGATCAGTTATTTTTTCCTGAGTCTTTGCCAGCGCCAACATTTGGTACGCCAGGTTTATTATGGGCTTCTTTAACGCTAGCTATTTTGACTGTGCCGGTTGTTATTGTTTCGACTGAAGAAGGACTTTCGCGTGTACCGCGTGCGATTCGCGAAGGCAGTTTGGCATTAGGTGCGACAAAAGCAGAAACCATGTGGCGAACAGTCTTGCCGATGACCGCATCAGCAATGATTACCGGTTTAATTCTGGCCGTGGCTAGAGCGGCAGGTGAAGTGGCGCCATTAATGTTGGTCGGTGTCGTGAAACTAGCGCCATCACTGGCTTTGGACGGAAATGCGCCTTTCTTGCATTTAGATAGAAAGTTCATGCATTTGGGTTTTCACATCTATGATGTCGGCTTTCAAAGCCCGAATGTTGAGGCTGCGCGACCATTAGTTTACGCAACCGCTTTATTATTAGTGATATTAATTGTAGTTTTAAACCTGACAGCTATACGGATTCGTAATAACCTGAGGGAGAAATACCGTGCAGCAGAACAAGCTTAATGAAGAAGAATACTCTGAGGTAGAACCAGTGACAGATTCAAGTACATCAACACCGACACATTCAATGGATTTATCCGGCGTTGTAAGCGGTGACGCACCATCAAATCTTGCAGATGAGAAAATCTGTATCGATGTTAAAAACTTCAATCTGTACTACGGTGAAAAACAGGCCTTGAAGAACATCAACATGACTATTCCCGAGAAAAAAGTCACGGCTTTTATCGGTCCCAGTGGTTGTGGTAAATCAACATTATTACGTTGTTTCAATCGTATGAATGACTTGATTGATAGCGTTCGTGTCGAAGGTGACATCCAACTGGAAGGCAATGATATTTTTCATAAGAATGTTAATGTCGCTGACTTACGTCGTCGTGTTGGTATGGTGTTTCAAAAGCCGAATCCTTTCCCTAAATCAATTTATGAAAATGTGGCCTATGGGCTGAGAATCCAGGGGATGAACAAGCGCCGTCAGCTGGACGAAACCGTCGAGTGGGCGTT
>JBMZNW010000310.1:0-1732 GCA_049619915.1 Gammaproteobacteria bacterium | reverse complement strand
CTATATAAGGCATCAAGATAGTCAGAGTTTGGTAAATCAGTGAGTTCATCTATTGCCAGTTTAGCTTCTTCTTCTGCAATTTTTGCTGTGTAAGCAATCGCGCCGGTTGAATCTATCGTTTGTTTTATCTGCTCTATATGTTCCAAGCCACCATGTTCAATAGCTTCTCTAATCATCTTTGCTTCTGCTTCATTTGCATTCCACATGGCATAGAGTAACGGCAAGGTTGGTTTGCCTTCAGCTAAGTCATCACCAATATTTTTTCCTAATTCTTCGGCAGATGAACTGTAATCAAGCACATCATCAATTAATTGAAAGGCAGTACCGAGATGACGACCATAAGCCGCCATAGCGTTGATTTCTTTTTCTGGTCGATTTGCTATAACAGCACCAAGCTGTGACGCCGCTTCGAACAACTTTGCTGTTTTATGGCGTATGACTTTTAAATAATTTTCCTGGCTGGTATCAGGATCTTGGCGATTGATTAATTGCTGTACTTCGCCTTCGGCAATGGTATTCGTTGCTTCTGCCAGTATTTGCATGACAGTCATCGAATCTGTCTTAACCATCATCTGGAAAGCGCGCGAATAAACAAAATCACCTACTAGAACACTGGCTTCATTTCCCCAACGTTGGTTTGCTGTTTCATGACCACGTCTTAATAAAGAGGCATCAACCACGTCATCATGTAACAGTGTTGCGGTGTGAATGAATTCAATAATGGCGGCCAGATTAATATGCTGTTCGCCTTCGTAGGCAAAAACGCCTGAGCTTAACAAGACAACGGCTGGTCGCAGGCGTTTGCCACCACTATTAATAATATAGTGGCCTAGCTGGTCAATTAGGCCGACTTCAGAGTAAAGACTCTCTTCAATCAGGCTGTTTACTTTATCCATATCCTTGGCAATTAGCGCACGAATTTGCTCAATTCCCATATTTTCTGTTTTTTCGGCGGTTGATTCGTTTTGATTCACGTTGTTTTCACTGCTTAAGTTGCTGAAATTTAATAAAATCGAGTGCAAAATACTGCCCGAACAAGGTTTATTCAAGCTTATTTGCAAATTTTATCATTCTTACCTTGTCACCACCTGCTGAATTTCTTAGAATCGCCCCCTTTGTTGAACGCGCAATCCTGCGCACTATGGAGAATCAAGATGTACGCGGTAATTAAGTCCGGTGGCAAACAGTATAAAGTAGAAAAGGGCGATAAGCTCAAAGTTGAAAAACTTGATACCGAAGCAGGTAAAGAGGTCAAACTTTCTGACGTTTTAATGCTTGTTGATGGTGAAAATGTCACTGTTGGCACACCTCTGGTAAAGGGTGCGAATGTTACTGCTACAGTTGAAGGTCACGGTCGTGGTCCAAAGGTAAAAATTGTTAAGTTTCGTCGTCGTAAGCATCATCGTAAGCAGATGGGGCATCGTCAGGCTTATACTGAACTCTCTATAACCGATATCGCAGCAAAATAAGAATTGGAGTAAAACAATGGCTCATAAGAAAGCAGGTGGTAGTACACGAAACGGACGTGATTCAGAATCTAAACGTCTTGGTGTTAAAAAATACGGTGGTGAGCAGGTTGTCCCTGGTAACATTATTCTTCGTCAACGTGGCACCCGATATCATGCGGGCGTTAATGTTGGTTTAGGTAAAGACCATACAATTTATGCGACTACTGAAGGAAAAGTTGAATTCAATCAACGTGGCCCAAAAAACCGCACATTTGTTGATGTTG
>JBMZNW010000309.1:0-1740 GCA_049619915.1 Gammaproteobacteria bacterium | reverse complement strand
AGTTATTATGAATATTCTCGCGCGTTTATCACTAAGTAGTAAAAATCCAAATATTACAATTTCTGTAATTATCCCCAATATGCTTGGTGAAATTTCTCCAGAGTCAATTATTGATATAGTCTTAAATATCGCACCTGAAATTATAAGGATTGCCGCCAATCGATAGATTTTTATGTTTAGTGGTTCTTCAACTTTTCCTCTTTCTAATCCCATAAATAAACGATAAAGCATAGGGACAGCAAATAAGGTCAGCATTGTCGAAAAAGTTAAACCCCAGACTATTGCTGTTGCAACCGGACCCCAGATTAGTGAAGTCCCCGCAAGTCCTGTTGCCAGAGAAAATAACCCGGCAATGGTTGTTAACGAAGTAATCAAAATCGGTATCACCCGTCGTCTTGCCGCATAAACGGTTGCATGTAATAAACTCATACCGTTTTGCAGGCGAGAGTTTGCAGTTGAAATAAGCACAATTGCCGCATTCACAGAAATACCTGACAGCGCTACTACACCATAAAGAGTATATAAACTGATCGGATTATTTGTGACCAGAAGACCAAGTATGACACCGGTAAAGGCTAATGGAATTGTGAACAATATTAACAGCGGCTGAAAGTAACTTCTAAATTGTGTGCCAAGAATAATATAAATCAAACCTACGCCGAACAGAAATAGCATTCCGATTGCGCCTAAGCTTTCATTAATATCATCAAGGACACCGGAAAAATCTAGGTCAACATTCGGATACTGTTTCTGTAATGTTTTCCATTCCTCAAGAATCAAGTCATTCGCAGCAACAGTATCAATCATCTCTTTATCAATATCTGCTTCAAGTGTGATGGCTCTGCGAAAGTTATAGTGTCGGATATTGTGCTGGCCATAGCCATGCTCAGGAATCAGTACTTCACCAATAGCGATAGAACGTCCATTAGGCAAGGAGATGGTTTGTCTTAATAATTCTTCAATATCATACCAATGGTCTTGTTTTGCTAGAACGCGAACTTTGACTTCTTCGCCTTGATCTTGAAAGTCAGTAACAATCTCACCATCAACAAAAGCACTAATACTACGGCTTAAAACAGTGGGGTTAATGCCTGCACGTTTTATCGCTTCACCATCATAACGTAGTACTAACTCAGGGTTTCCCGGCCGGTAATCAAGCGTGATATTGTTAAAACGTTCATCGTTTTCTAGGAAGTTGACTAAAGTATCCGCCGCGCTTTTTATTTCATCAAACTCATCGCCGCGTATTTTCACATTAATTGGTCTTGACGTAGGAGGGCCTTCTTTCACTCTTAATAAGGAAATTCGTGTAGCTCCTTCGACACTCATTACACGTTTTTCTACTTCATCGGCTATTTCATTAACACCTCTACCACCTTTTTCCAACGGGTTAAGGCTGACCATAATTTGGCCGACTGTATCAGCAAACAACGGTTCTGTTTCAGTAAATTGTTGGCCTGAATATATTAATGATGCACGAAGTTCTTTGGGTTCGATTTTTTCTAATGCGGCCTGTTCTACCTTATAAAGTACCTTATTGGTTTCTTCCAGCGTTGTACCGCGATCCATTTCTATGTTGACGTAAAAGAGTCGTAATGGATCTGCTTCAAAAAAGTTAAAACGAATCTTGCCGGTAACAACTGCACTAACAGCCAGTGTAAAGATGACAACTATCGTAACGATTGAACGCCCAGGGTAACGCAATGCTTTTAACAATAGTTTGATGTATTTAAGGCGTAT
>JBMZNW010000308.1:0-1743 GCA_049619915.1 Gammaproteobacteria bacterium | reverse complement strand
CTCGAACATATCGCAGAAGAAACACGTCTTTATGATGGCGTGCATGAATTACTGAATCTTCTGGAAAACAAGAATAAAACCTGGGGCATTGTCACCAATAAATCAACATGGCTGACGATTCCATTATTAGAAGCGCTTGAGCTTGATAAACGCGCGGCCTGCATTGTCTGCGGCGATACCTTGGAACAACGCAAACCTCATCCTGCACCAATATTACACGCTTGTGAGTTGATTCAAGCTGAACCCGCTTCTACGATTTACATTGGCGATGCATTGCGTGATATAGAAGCAGGAAAACGCGCTGGAACGAAAACCATGGTCGCACTTTATGGTTATATAGAAGAAAACGAAGACCCTAACGACTGGAATGCCGACACTATGGTGAATAGTGTTCACGAAATAAACGATAAAATCAGTGAGCTCTGTTCTTAACGATATCGATAACAATGCTAACGCATATGAATATTGCGTTAACAAAGCCATTCCTGATGGCTCAAACTTTTATTACGCTACGCTTTTTGAAACGCCTGCAAACAAAATTCGCTTGATCAGTTTTCATGCTTTTCTTAATGAACTATATGAAGTTATCTATGAATGCAAAGATCCGGGTGTTGCACGGATTAAATTGAAATGGTGGCAAGAAGAAATTGAACGCATGTTTAATCAACAAGCCCGCCATCCCGTGACGCGGCAAATGCAACAATGTATAAACATTGATAAAACGCTGCAATCAAGTTTCGATAGCGTTATTGATTGTTTCAATCATTATATTTTTATAGAACAAACAGACTCTCTGGATACAATTCTGGCTTTATATAAATCAACTTCCGGAGAAGTCTGGTATCAATGCCACCAACAATTAAACAATAATAATAAACTTGGTGTTGCATCTGAACTAGGTGCACTGATTCACTATCTCAACTGTATACAACAACCCTATACTTACATTAATGAAACCCGTTGTATTGTTCCTGCAAACATTATTGAAAATGTTGAGTTACAAAAGCTGCTTGTTACTACAGATAATCGACAACAAATTCAAAAAGAAACGTTCTCACCATTAATTTTAGAATTAAAAACAAGGCTACTAGAAATTCAACAACAATTAAAAGAAAAACAACAAGACCTCACTTACGATTTAATTATGACTAAAATTGCGATTAAAAACTGCAACGAAATTCTGGCTGACGATTGTCAACTTCTGGATAGAAACATTAGTTTAACGCCGATACGAAAATTCTGGACTGCATGGCTAACTCGCACGTTTCGTTAAAGCTTTTCCCCTACTCTGAATCGCAATCGAACTCGTAGACGTCGAAAAATATCGGCATCAAGTATTTCAGGCGTAAAAATAAAAAATTGTCTACGGTGATTAAAATTCAAACAGATGATCGTTAAGCAAGGATGCACAAAAAGATTATCACCCAATTCAGCAGGATAGATTGTTCCGTCTAACATTTTTACCTGCCAGTTATCTTCGGAGTCCAAAATCAAACTATCTATAGCAGCCACAGCTTTATTCAGCTTCGTTCTATGGAAAAAAACATAAAAGCTGATGCCAATAAAACAACTCATCACCATCTTTATCATCAAAATCAAGCTATTTAGCCAGATCATAATCAGGCACAAAATATGAGCACATGCTACAAAGCGGAGCAATATTGGAGACTGTTTGGCGGGAAGTCTGAGGGTATGTAAGGAAGGGTTAGAAGTATTGTCCATAACAAAACCGCTGCATTAAAA
>JBMZNW010000307.1:0-1744 GCA_049619915.1 Gammaproteobacteria bacterium | reverse complement strand
AAAGCTGGAAGTGGCAATAATAGGCTCGCTATGCTCGCCTTCGTGCGTTCTGACCTGTCCGGCTCTTACTGCTAAGGTATTTGTTCCGAGTTTCTTTTTTTCAGGCATAGTTATTCTCCTAAAATAAATACGTTAATTTTTTAAGAGTCAGCCTGAAATTGTAAATCTTGAGAGAAAAGCAGGTTGTCTCTTTAGCGGTATTTCTATTGCGCCCGCAAGCTGATTTCAAATCGGCGCATTACAAACGGTAAAATATTGAATATATTGACATATGTCAATTAGTTAAAGCCACTTTTTTAGTTTATGATTAAGCGTTTGAACTTATAAGAATAAAACTAAAAATTATAATTTTATTACAAAAGGAGACTTCTATTGGCTACATCAAAAAAAGCGCCCGCTGGTGGTAAAAAAATCTCAATTAAGAACGGTATTCTAAATGTACCTGATACACCGGTTATTCCTTATATCGAAGGGGACGGAATCGGTCCAGACGTTTGGCTAGCTTCTCAACGTGTTATCGACGCGGCCGTAGAAAAGGCTTACGGAGGGAAAAAGGAAATAAAATGGTTGGAAGTCTACGCTGGCGAAAAAGCAAATAACCTGACTGGAAGCTGGCTACCGGATGAAACGGTTGAAACCTGTCGTGAATTTCTAGTTGCAATCAAAGGCCCACTAACAACACCTATTGGCGGCGGTATTCGTTCTCTAAACGTTGCATTAAGACAAATATTGGATCTTTATGTTTGCCTTAGACCTGTTCGCTGGTTTGAAGGTGTACCTTCTCCGGTAAGACAACCGCAATTAGTCGACATGGTTATCTTCCGAGAAAACACAGAAGATATTTATGCCGGTATTGAGTTTGAACAAGGCTCAGAAGACAACGCAAAATTTCTTGAGTTATTTAAAGAAGCATTTCCAAATCTCCATCAAAAGATTCGTTTTCCTGAAACATCAGGCATTGGTATTAAGCCGGTTTCTAGCGAAGGTACCCACCGTCTGGTTCGCGCCGCAATTAAGTACGCGATAGATAATGGCAGAAAGAGCGTTACTTTTGTCCACAAAGGCAACATCATGAAATTCACCGAAGGCGCATTTCGCAACTGGGGTTATGAACTGGCTGAATCTGAATTCGGAGAAGAAACCTATAGCTGGGATATTTGGGAGCGAACTAAGGCAGAAAAAGGCACTCAGGCAGCGCAAGATGAAATGGCACAAGCCGAAAAAGATGGAAAGATTCTTGTTAAGGATGCGATTGCCGATATTACCTTACAACAAGTCTTAACCCGACCAAACGAGTTTGATGTTATTGCAACCATGAACCTTAACGGTGATTACCTTTCTGATGCACTAGCAGCACAAGTTGGCGGTATTGGTATTGCACCTGGCGGTAATATTAATTACGACTCAGGACATGCTATCTTTGAAGCAACACATGGTACTGCACCTAAATATGCTGGCCAGGATAAAGTCAACCCAGGTTCATTATTACTCTCTGGTGAAATGATGCTACGTTATCTGGGCTGGACAGAAGCTGCTGACATGATTATTAATTCAATGGATAAAACTATTGCAAATAAAACTGTCACTTATGATTTCGCCCGTTTAATGGATGGCGCTAAAGAAATCAAATGCAGTGAATTTGCTGATGCATTAATTTCCAACCTGTAGGAAGTTTAACGTTTTATTAAGATTATGTCGGATAGCGAGCTAATTGCAGAATGTTCGCAGATTATCTACGACGGCT
>JBMZNW010000306.1:0-1745 GCA_049619915.1 Gammaproteobacteria bacterium | reverse complement strand
ATAGTGATTAATCAGATCAATAAATACTTTTTCCTGTTGCTGAGCTTGTTCATACTTAAGCAAATATTTATTGTCTGTTTTTTTCTTTAGCCATCGAGTAACACCGATATGTGCTACGGCATCGGCGTAGGATTCATTCAGTTCCGTGTCGTTTTTAATATAGACTTGTTGGTGTGCCAATTCATGAAACATCACAGTAGCGAGATAATTTTCATTCCAGCGCAGCATTGAATTTAAAACAGGGTCATCGAACCAACCTAGAGTTGAATAAGCAGCTACACCACCAAGATACGTATCGTAGCCTTGCTGTTTTAGTTGTATTTCATATTGTTCAGCATCTTCCTTTGAGAAATAGCCTCGGTAGCTCAAACAACCGACAATGAAATAACACCAGCTTAGCGGTTGTAAAGAAAATTCAGGATTAGCAAAAATATTCCAGATTACATAATCACGTTCAAGATCTGCAAAAGAGGTATAACTGTCATTATTAGGCAAGCCTAATTCTTTTACCGAAAACTCTCTTAACTCTAAAACAGTATTTAATTTTTTTTGGTATCCATCTGGAAGGCTCTCGTTTTTCAAAAGCTCACTAATCGGCTTGCTCTTTTGTATGACTTCAAATTGCCCGTGAATAGATTGGCTGTAATAACTTATTGTTGAACAACCTATAAGCGGTAGGGTAATAATGAAGATAATCAACAGTCTGGAGTATTGATAAATTAGTTTGGCCATGTTGTATGTGTAGTAAGTGATAATGTAATTTACTATGTTCTGTTTTCCGAAAAACAGAAATGTTGTAATTTATTGTAATAATTAACAGAGCTTATTCATGTTTACGACTTTAATCGATATTGAATCATTACTTGATGGTTATAAGAACCAAGACTGGCTCGTTATTGATGTTAGATATGATTTAGCAAATAAGGATGCTGGGAAAAAAGCCTATCTGAAAGGCCATATTCCGGGTGCAATCTATGTCGATTTACATGATGACTTAAGCCGACCGCCGGCAACGAATAAAGGGCGTCATCCCCTGCCCACTGAAGACACCATGAATAGTCTGTTTTCAGAACTTGGGATTAATGAGGGCACGCAAGTGATTGTTTATGACAACGCTTTTGGTGCATTTGCGGCAAGGTTATGGTGGATGTTAAGGCATATGCAACACCAGCGGGTTGCTGTTTTGGATGGTGGTTGGCAGGCATGGGAAGCTGCTGCTGCACAAATTGATTCTAAAAACGAGCAGCTAAACCGAAGTAATTTTAAAAAATCAGCGAGAAAACAAGAGCTTGTTGATATTAAGCAAATTGAAAATGTAGACTTGCTGATTGATTCGCGCGAGCCTGCCCGCTATCGAGGTGAATTAGAACCAATAGATAAAGCTGCCGGCCATATTCCAGGGGCGATAAATCGATTTTGGAAAGCTAACTTAGCTGAAAACGGTTGCTTTAAAGAAAAAACACAGCTGCAAACTGAATTTGAGCAAATTTTTGAAAATACACCGGCAAAAGAGTCTGTTTTTTATTGTGGTTCTGGCGTGACGGCTTGCCATAATCTGCTTGCGGTAGTGCATGCTGGTTTGGAGCAACCAAAGCTTTATGCAGGCTCATGGAGTGAATGGAGTAGCGATGCATCAAACCCAGTCGCAACCGCTTGAGCAATCCATTATTGCATCATTTTGCTAACGTATCTCAGTATGTTATGAATAGACATATGATAAACTGGTTCAATAATTCATATTTTAC
>JBMZNW010000305.1:0-1754 GCA_049619915.1 Gammaproteobacteria bacterium | reverse complement strand
AAATTAATAGTGAAAATGAACGCCGTTGTTCATAAATATGAAAGCAAATTAAAAGCCAATTATTACAGTTTTAATAAAACCTCATGAAAAAAATCTTAATAATGATTATTTTGTGTACTGCGTCACAAAAACAGTGATTAAAACTTAATAAATCGCTTTAACTTTTTAACTGTAAGCAGCTTAATATCAGTGCAATATCTCTGCAATTTGTTACAGAATTGAGCTTAAAAGCTACAACAATAAATCTCTTATCATAATTTGTTATATATCTCCCCACCTTTATCTTTAAATTCTTTTGACATCTCTTCCATGCCTTTTTCAATGGCTTGTGATTCGTCTAATCCTTTCTCATCAGCATAATCCCGAACATCCTGCGAAATTTTCATTGAACAAAAATTCGGCCCACACATTGAGCAGAAGTGTGCAATTTTATGTCCCTCTTTCGGCAAGGTTTCATCATGAAAATCTTTTGCTCTATCTGGATCAAGTCCCAAATTAAATTGATCTTCCCAACGAAATTCAAAGCGTGCTTTTGATAAGGCATTGTCTCTAATCTGTGCCGCAGGATGACCTTTCGCCAAGTCTGCTGCATGTGCTGCAATCTTGTAAGTAATAATGCCTTCTTTCACATCATCCTTATTCGGCAAACCTAGATGTTCTTTTGGTGTGACATAACACAACATAGCCGTGCCGTACCAACCAATCATCGCTGCGCCAATCGCTGAAGTAATGTGATCATAACCTGGGGCAATATCAGTAGTTAAAGGCCCTAAGGTATAAAAAGGCGCTTCATGACATTCTTCCAATTCCTTATCCATATTTTCTTTAATCATGTGCATAGGAACATGACCCGGTCCTTCAATCATGACTTGTACATCGTGCTTCCAGGCAATTTTTGTTAGTTCACCCAAGGTTCTTAATTCGGCAAACTGTGCTGCATCATTCGCATCCGCTAAGGAGCCTGGGCGTAAACCATCGCCTAATGAAAAAGCTACATCATATTGCTTCATTAGTTCACAAATTTCTTCAAAATGTGTGTAAAGGAAGTTTTCTTTATGATGCGCCAAACACCATTTCGCCAGAATTGAACCACCACGGGAAACAATTCCGGTTACACGTTTCGCTGTCAATGGAATGTAAGGCAAACGCACACCGGCATGAATAGTAAAATAATCGACGCCCTGCTCGGCCTGCTCAATTAAAGTATCGCGGTAAATTTCCCAGGTTAAATCTTCGGCTTTACCGTTAACTTTTTCTAATGCCTGATAAATCGGCACGGTTCCTATTGGCACAGGCGAGTTTCTGACTATCCACTCGCGTGTTTCATGAATATTTTTACCCGTAGAGAGATCCATAACGGTATCGGCACCATGACGAATCGACCAAGTCATTTTCTCAACTTCTTCTTCGATTGTAGAACCTAGTGCTGAATTACCAATATTGGCATTAATCTTCACCAGAAAGTTACGACCAATAATCATTGGTTCTGATTCTGGGTGATTAATATTATTTGGAATAATCGCGCGACCTGCTGCGACTTCATCGCGGACAAATTCTGGAGTAATAATTTCCGGTAAATTACTCTGCCAAGGCATGCCAGCATGGCGTTTCAGTAAAGCTTCATCTTTATATTCATTCAAACGCTGGTTTTCACGAATAGCAATAAACTCCATTTCCGGCGTGATAATGCCTTTTTTGGCATAATGCATTTGCGTTACATTTGCGCCCGTTTTCGCAACACGCGGTTTCGGTGG
>JBMZNW010000304.1:0-1771 GCA_049619915.1 Gammaproteobacteria bacterium | reverse complement strand
AAACCATGTAAAACCCCTCTTGTTATTAGACTACTAGATTATTATTGATTTAGTGCTCCCCACCCTGTTTTTATACCGACATACTGAGTTTCTGTAAAGGCAAGAAAGCTAAACCAACTCTTTCTTGTCTCAATGACAATGGCGCAAGGTGTTGTAAAAAGCGGCAACCGCATCGGGATCTTAATACTGTTGAATATCAGTTTTGGTTTTGCTTAAGAATAATTCTTTGACTAGGCATTATTCATGTCATCTGAAAAAGTTGTCGTCAAATTAAAATAATCAATCGTGGTCATGAAAAAAAACAATCGCTAGCAAGCTGAACTGACGCCACTTGTCTTAGTCCTTATTCAATGCATCAAGATATGAAGAATGCATTTTATAACAAAACTATAAATTCAGGAGTAATAATGAAATCTCTTACTAAAATAATATTCGGTCTTTCCACTTTAATGATCGCAAACACAGCAATGGCAGATTGGTATGCCAGCGGCAGCATTGCTTATAACAATGTAGAAGATCAGGAAAGTACAGGTGCAAACCGACTGCTTGATATAGATTATGATAGTGATGTCAGTTTTTCTGGCGCGCTTGGCTATAGCTTTGCTTCTTATGGCATAGGTAACTTCCGCACAGAAGTTGAATTCAGCAGCCGTGAGAATGATGTTGACGAATTATCCTTTAATAATGTTGCTCGTAATGCAACAGGTGATATTAGTGCTTATTCTGTTTTATTTAATGGTTATTATGACTTTACAAACGTACATGACAAATTTGTACCGTATGTTGGTTTTGGTTTAGGCTTCACTTCAGTCGATGCTGATATTCAATATGGTCCAGCCGATTTTAATGGCGACGATACTGTTTTCTCTTTTCAAGGTATTGCTGGTGTGACTTATAAAGCAACCGAAAAACTCGACCTGTTTACTGACTTTAGATATCTTGTTACCGATGATCCGGAATTAAATCGCTTTGGTGGCCCGGCTCCAGTTGGTAATGTAGAACTAGATTCTGAATATGACGCTTATACTATCAATTTTGGTATTCGTTATAATTTCTAATTAATTTAGAATATGTAGTATTTAAAAAAGCCGGTTTAATGAATAATTAACCGGCTTTTTAACATAACAGAAAATAACTAATTAGTTTAAGTTTAATAATTCCTGAGTTTCAAATAGTGGCAAGCCCATCACGCCGCTATAACTACCTTCCAGTCTTTCGATAAAAACAGCAGCTTTACCCTGAATAGCATAGCCACCTGCCTTACCTATCGGTTCATCTGACTCTGCGTATGTTTCAATTTCTTCTGAGCTGAGTTGCTTGAACGTGACTTTGCTGATGCTTACTTTGGTTTGTTCTTCTTTATCAATAACAGTGACAGCAGAAAGGACTTCATGTGACTTGCCCGATAACTTCGTTAACATGGCAATAGCATCTTCTTTATTTTCAGCCTTGCCTAAAACGTGACCATCAAGAACAACTGCTGTATCAGCAGCAAGCACGGGGAGGTTACTATTTAATAAAGTTTTTCCAGTGCGTGCTTTTTCTTCAGCAATACGACGAACATAGTCTATTGGTGTTTCGTTTTCTTTCCAGCTTTCATCAATATCGATATCAATAATTTCATATTCAATATCAATTTGCTCAAGCAACTCTCGGCGTCGAGGTGATCGTGAAGCTAGAGCAACTTTCATGGTTAGTCTTTTTCTATGCCGCCGAATTCTTCAAGCAGCTCTTTGATGAATTCATGTAACTGTAAAACCATGACAGCAAA
>JBMZNW010000303.1:0-1807 GCA_049619915.1 Gammaproteobacteria bacterium | reverse complement strand
GCTGTACAGCAACGCGTTAAGAAAATGAAGGGCCCAATTTTATGTTTGGTTGGTCCTCCTGGTGTCGGTAAAACATCGCTAGGCCGTTCTATTGCCAGAGCAACAAACCGTAAATTTATCCGCATGTCTTTAGGTGGCGTTCGTGACGAAGCTGAAATTCGAGGCCATAGACGAACCTATATTGGTTCTATGCCAGGTAAAATTGTTCAAGGCATGTCGAAAGTTGGTAAGAAAAACCCGCTTTTCTTACTTGATGAAATAGACAAAATGGCAATGGATTCACGCGGTGATCCAGCATCGGCTTTACTCGAGGTTTTAGATCCTGAACAAAATAATACGTTTAACGATCATTACCTTGAAGTTGATTATGACTTGTCTGAAGTCATGTTTGTGACGACGGCGAATAGTTTAAATATTCCCGGGCCGCTATTAGATCGTATGGAAATTATTCGTATCTCCGGTTATACCGAAGATGAAAAAATTAATATTGCCAAGCGTTATCTAATACCGAAGCAATTTGAAGCTAATGGTATAAAAGAAGGCGAAGTTGTCATTAGAGAAGGTGTTATTCGCGATATTATTCGTTATTACACGCGAGAAGCCGGCGTACGTAATCTCGACAGAGAAATTGCGAATATTTGTAGAAAAATAGTAAAACAAATTCTGCTTAAACCTACTGATAAAACAGTTACAGTCACTGAGAAAAAACTTGAGTCTTTATTAGGCGTGAAAAAATTCCGTTATGGTCGAGCTGAAGAAGAAGATCGTATCGGCCAGGTTACTGGACTTGCTTGGACAGAAGTCGGCGGTGAATTATTAACTATCGAAGCAGCGATGGTTGATGGTAAAGGAAAAATTACGCGTACTGGTAAATTAGGCGAAGTGATGCAAGAGTCAATCGAAGCTGCAATGACTGTTGTCAGAAGCCGTAGTGATATTCTTGGTATTGATCAAGATTTCTATAAGGAAAATGATTTTCATATTCATGTGCCAGAAGGTGCGACACCAAAAGATGGGCCAAGTGCTGGCGTCGGCATGTGTACAGCGCTTGTTTCTGCACTTAGTAAAATTCCTGTTAAATCCAGTGTTGCCATGACAGGAGAAATTACCTTGCGTGGTGAAGTATTGCCAATTGGCGGTTTAAAAGAAAAATTACTTGCTGCGTTAAGAGGTGGAATTGAAACAGTATTAATACCTTACGAGAATGATCGAGAATTATCCGAGATTCCAAAGAACATAAAACAGAATCTTGATATTCGACCGGTTAAATGGATTGATGAAGTACTTGAGGTTGCACTGGAAAAAATGCCAGAACCGAATAGCAAAAGTGCTTCAGAATCTGATATAGTCAAAACCGAAGAAGTCATAGGAAAAGAGAAAAACGATTTAATCCGACCGCATTAAATTATTTGCATCTGTTTGAAACCATTGCTTGACGCGTATTTCAGCTCTTGGTATAAAACTAGCGCAAAAAGTATCCAGGTCAAAAGAACAATACTCTCTCACCAGTCTGACACATATCTGTAGTAGCTGTATGGGAATTTTTTATAAGGGGAATTATTATGAATAAAGCTGAACTAATTGATGCTGTAGCGGATTCTGCGGATCTGTCTAAAGCATCTGCAGGACGAGCATTAGATGCTGCAATAGAAGCAATAACAAAAGCACTTAAAAAAGGTGATACCGTTACATTAGTAGGATTTGGAACATTTTCTGTACGTAAGCGTGCAGCACGTACTGGTCGTAACCCAAGAACCGGTGAAGAAATAAAAATTAAAGCGTCAAAAGTTCCTGGTTTTAAAGCTGG
>JBMZNW010000302.1:0-1819 GCA_049619915.1 Gammaproteobacteria bacterium | reverse complement strand
CAACCTTAAAAAAGACGAATATATTGAATTTGCCGGAAAGAATGCGCGCGACACTATTTATGTCTTTACCGACGTTGATTGCGGTTATTGTAGAAAACTGCATTTGGATGTGCCGGAATTAAATTCCAGAGGTATTAATGTTCGTTATCTGGCTTACCCACGGGCTGGCGTTAATTCTGATACCGGTAAAGAAATGAGCCAGGTTTGGTGTGCTGATGACCGTCAAACCGCGCTAACTGCCTCGAAAAATAGAGAATCATTTAAAGGTAAGACATGTGATGCGCCAATTGCTGAGCAATATGTTTTAGGTCAAAAACTGGGCGTGCGTGGCACACCTTCTATTTATCTGGAAAATGGTCGAAATTTACCGGGTTATGTGCCGCCAGCTGAAATTCAAAAACAACTGAGAATGAGATAATTAATTTTCACTAGCAAAATTACCTAATCCTTTTACGGATTTGATAATTGCGGTTGAAAGTCGGTCATCTTTTTCTGTGCTGGTTACTTTAATAGGCAGAAAACTTAAATCATAAGCACACCATAAAAAGTTTTCCTGTTTTTTGCCCTTTTTATGTAGTGCGAGTTTAATAGTTTTAAACTTGCCCAGCGGTGTGCTTAAAACTTCATCACCAATGCGTTCAAAAGCGTATTCCTTTATTTTACGGCCGTCAGCGATAGGGTAACTTGGGATATAGCTTGACATAAGAGCAGACATAATACTTAGTTGATAAAGTAGCTTATCCTGCATACCTTCCTGGGTTTCTAACTGCCATGTTGAGTCGTTAACTTGGCTGGTGACTTTTTGTGTATCCCAATCAAAGTTAATTTTCGCGTCTCTTTGCTTTTTTCCTTTTGTGCGATGATAAAGATAATTTAATGGCGTTAATTTGGAATCGATTAAATCCAGAGTAGTTTCTTCGAGGATATGCACTTTTTTTAGCAGAGCGAAGAGTCCGGTTGTCTTGCTTTCTGAACGAAAAATATATTTCCCATCATCTTGTTGATAAAAACGCCGTTCCATTAAGCCGACTTTCATGTCATTGCTGTAGAGCGTGTAATTTGCTTCAAAAAAAGCCGGAATTTCGCCATTTGCAAAGCAAATAGAACTGCTAATCAGCAAGTAAAGTAAAAATAGATGCGTTTTAACCAACATATTGAATACTATGACAATTATCGTGTGTTAAAATTCCTCGGATTGACCTAATTCATAAATATTCAATAGCAATGCAAGAAATCGTTTTTCAACCAAAAAGTACGGCAAGCGTTTTAGTTGTCGGCGACATTATACTGGATCAATATATTTATGGTGAAACCAACCGGATTTCCCCAGAAGCGCCTGTTCCTGTTTTACGCGTGGAAAGTACGGAAGAACGCGCTGGTGGCGCGGCCAATGTCGCGATCAATATCTCATCGTTAGATGTCAGCGTTAAATTATTAGGTATTACAGGAAAAGATGACTCTTCTCAGCGATTAGAGAAAATATTGAATGATAAAGGCGTGGAATGCCATTTTATCAAGCACGATGATTTTTCAACCATTACTAAGCAACGTGTATTAAGTCGACATCAGCAATTAATTCGACTTGATTATGAAGAAGAAAAAGGCTCTTTTGATACTAGCGAACTTATAGAAGAGTATTCCAAATTAATTGAATCTGCCGATGTTGTTGTCTTATCTGATTATGCAAAAGGTTGTTTGGAAAGAGTTCAAACACTGATTAAATACGCGAATGAAAAAAATGTGAAAGTGCTGGTTGATCCAAAATCAACTGATTTCAGCATTTATAAATCAGCAGATATTATTACGCCTAATTTAAAAG
>JBMZNW010000301.1:0-1846 GCA_049619915.1 Gammaproteobacteria bacterium | reverse complement strand
CTTCAGTTGATAAACCGGTTCGACCACTGACAATAATATCAGCAGAAGGACCTGTCATTTCCAGATTGTTAGTATAAGCATGACCTTGTTGAACACTAAAGTTTCCTGTGATGTTATCGAAAGCAAAGCCTTTATTAAATAAGTCGCTAAAATCCAACGTTAACCGCCTTGGTAGTGTTTGTATACTGAGCAAGCCAAATAAACGCCCCGCTGCCGGATCAATATCAAGAAACTGACCTTTATCAATCTTTATATCAAGTTCCCCGTCAATTTTTTCCATCGCAAATTCCATTGGTGTACCCAGCCAGTGGGCATTCATTTCCATAGTAGTTTGTCCGTTTTTAATATTTGCATTATCGAAACTAAACGTGCCGAGCATATTTCCAATTGTATCGGCAGTTAATGTCGCTTTGAAATCAGAGTGATCGATACCATCTATAGAAGTCCATTTGCCCATGGCATTTATATTCAGGCCAGGTTTAGTAATGCTAAGGTTGTTAATGTTAATGCCGTTTTCAGTATTGTTTGTTAATAAATTGAATTGTCCCAATTCATTTTCATTAAAAATAAATTCATCAATATTGATATCAAGCTCTGGAATTTTATCAATAGGAATTTGATTGTTTTCATCTTCTTCAGCGGTTTTTAATATTAGCTTTTCAAGGTTGGCATATAGGTGACTGTTCTTTGATGTAATAAAGTTTGTTTCACCTTTTATATTTTCGCTATCAAATAATATTTGCCAACCATTAGTAGAATTACTTAAATCGACGTTAACATTATTAAACTCATTATCAAGCATGTTCAGCTTCTTGATAAGAACATTGGCGCTAATTGTATTTTGGTTCTTGTTAATATCGGGAGAGCTTGTTTTCTAGTAGTAAGATATTCAATCCAGCCGCCTTCTTCTGCGCTAAATTCTTCAAGTTCGCCTTGGATAGAAATTTTGTCTGAGGTTTCAATAACTGGATGAGGTTTACCGAGTCCAATAAGAATGTTTTTAACAGTTAAGTCTTCTTTGTTATCAATATTAAAGTCAGCATAAATATTGTTATAACTAATATTTATATTTTCAATTAGCAGCTTGTTTAAGTTGGTTTTTATAAAAAATGGTGAACTGTCGTTTGCTGATTTACCAAATGGATAAGGTAAGTCAACTGACATTCCTTTCAGATCAGTATTAAATACAATTTCCTTGGCGCCTGAACTATCTTTTGGATTTCTTAATGTTAAAGACCAATTGGTCTTTCCTGAAAGCTTATTGCTATATGTTTGACTGGAGTCATTCAGCGTAGGAAAAAAACTGCTAAATTCGGATATAAAAAATTCTTTATCAGCAACGCCGGAAATCACGTAAGGTTTATAATCAGACTTATGCTGATCAATCTTGGGAATAGCTAGTTTAACTGGGCTACCATGATAGAGTGCATCGATATCACTTGCCCAGCTCGCCTCATGTGTAAAATGCACATCGCCATTTACCTTTTCAAGCGCAAGGCCTGGCAGGTCAGACTCTATAGTTGTATCTGTAAACGAGATTAAACCATCAAGTGTTGTTTTGCCAAAACCAATTGGAATATTAAGTCCTAGCTTTAAATTCATTCCACCTGTTATATTTTCTGTAAGTGCACGAAATGCCTGTTGTTTATTTAAAGGGCTTTGTTTAATAAAGTTGGCAATATCGGTTGTATGTCCGCTAATTTTTGTATCGACGATAATGGTATGTTTTTTTGCTCCAAGCGGATTAATGTTAACGGACATGTCATTGACAGAGGCATCAAAAAAAGTAGCAGAGCTAGATAACAGATTTAAATCATCATTATCGATTATGATTTCAGCTGCGAGT
>JBMZNW010000300.1:0-1848 GCA_049619915.1 Gammaproteobacteria bacterium | reverse complement strand
ATAAGGATAAGGATTTTCAGGATTTAATAACCATGCCTGATTAAAGTGTTTCATAGACTTTTTAAATTCCTTGTTTAAATAATGATCAAAACCTTTTTCTGTATATCCTTCAGAAGCATGCTCGCGTGTGCCGAAAGTGGCTATAGCATTGGATAGCAAACCTTGGTTTTCATCAATAAACAGATTTGCATTACTATTATTACGTCTCCCATACATCGGCTGTTGTTCATAAACTACTTCAGCAAGAAGCTGTTGAGAAAAGAAAAAAACAAAACTGATTCCTAACCGGGTTATTAAGAGTTTACTTTTCATAAGTTTTAAAAATAATAAATATTTTGAGTTGTAGCAAGGTTATAATGCTGTCTGTCTCATTTCGATATGTTACGTTAATAACATAATAAAAAATTACTATTATGATTGAGAAACAAAAAGCCACATTTGGTTCATGGGAATCACCCATTACTACAGATTTAATGCTGCAAGACAGTGTAGGTCTTGGTGAAATTAGCATTTTTAAAAATGAAATTTACTGGATTGAAATGCGCCCGCAGGAAAAAGGACGCTACGTTATAGTTAAACAAACGACTGATGGAGAATACATTGATGTTATTCCTCCTGAATATAATGCACGAACAAGAGTGCATGAATATGGTGGTGGTTCGTATTTAATTACAGAGAAAGGCGTTGTTTTCACTAACTTCAGTGACCAAGCATTGTATCTAATTGATACGGATAATAACTGTATTCAATTGACCGACAACGAATCATGTCGTTATGCCGATATGATTTATGACAAATTTAATAATCGTTTGATATGTGTTCGCGAAGATCATGCTGATGAAAAAGCAGAAGCAAAAACTACGATAGTTGCAGTCTCACTAGATCAAAGTTTATCCGATACTGATAAAGAGCGAGTGTTAGTAGAAGGTGCAGACTTTTATTCGAATCCACGTTTAAGCCATGATGGTAAGTCTCTTTGTTGGATAAGTTGGAATCATCCAAATATGCCCTGGGATAATACCAGCCTGACTTTAGCGAAAATAAATCAAGATGGAGAATTAACCGAGCCTATTCATGTTGCGGGTGGCGATGATAAAAACGAAGCTGTATGTCAGCCGGTGTGGTCACCGGAAAATATTTTATATTTTTTAAGTGATAGAAATAACTGGTGGAATCTCTATAGGGTTAACGATAATGAAGTCGAATGCGTACTTGAGATGGACGCGGAATTTGCTGTTCCACAATGGTCATTTCGTGAAGTGAATTATGACTTCGTAGATGGAAATAATATTGTTGCCATTTATCGCCAGAATGGTTTGGCATATCTGTCTAAGGTTATAGTTAGTGAACAATCAGTTGAAACATTAACAATGCCATACACTGACCTTGAATCAATATCCTGTAATGAAAAGAGTGTATGTTTCCTCGCTGCATCGCCAACAGAGTTTCCGACAATTATTGAATATGATTTAGAAACAAATAAAACAAAAGTAATACGTAAAGCGAATAACCTAAATCTGGATGAAGAAAATATTTCTATTGGTAAGTCTTTAAGTTTTCCTGTAGATGAAATAAATAATGCTTATGCGTTTTTCTATAAACCGAAAAATAAAACATTTACTGGTTTAGATGGAGAAAAACCACCGTTGATTGTTATGAGTCATGGTGGACCTACCGGCGAATCACATAATGGAATAAAAATGGTTGCTCAGTTTTTTAGTAGCCGTGGTTTTGCCGTGCTTGATGTCAACTATGGTGGTAGTAGTGGCTATGGTCGCGCTTATCGACAACGATTAAATAAAGAATGGGGTATTGTTGATGTTAACGATTGTAGTAAAGCTGCATTAT
>JBMZNW010000299.1:0-1849 GCA_049619915.1 Gammaproteobacteria bacterium | reverse complement strand
ATTCAAAACAAATGAGAGGTAATATTTTTGTCGCTTGACGCCTTGTTAGCCCTGGAAGACGGTACATTATTTTATGGCACATCCATTGGTATTGATGGAGAGACCATTGGTGAAGTTGTTTTTAACACTGCGATAACCGGTTATCAGGAAATTATTACTGATCCCTCTTATTACAAACAAATCGTTACCTTGACGCATCCTCATATTGGTAACGTCGGAACGAACTCAGAAGATGAAGAATCGGATAATGTTTACATCAGTGGTCTTGTTATTCGCGACTTACCGCTGGTTGTCAGCAATTGGCGTTCTGAAGAAAATTTAAGTGATTATTTAAAACGACACAATGTCGTTGCTATTGCTGGAATAGATACACGTCAACTTACACGCCACCTTCGTAAAAATGGTGCAATGAAAGCATGTATCGTTGCCGGTTCAAATATTGATGCAGATAAAGCTGTGGCAAAAGCACAATCTTTTGCTGGCCTGGTGGGAATGGACTTAGCCAAAGAAGTCACGACAAAAGAAGCTTATACATGGAACGAAACAACTTGGGACTTAGAAGAAGGTGCAAAGTCCAATACTGAAAAGAAAGAATTCAAAGTTATTGCCTATGACTTTGGCGTAAAGCGAAACATCTTACGCTTATTAGTTGATCAAGGTTGCGATATTACAGTAGTGCCTGCGCAAACGCCGGCAAAAGATGTACTGGCAGAAAAGCCGGATGGTATTTTCCTGTCGAATGGTCCGGGCGACCCCGAACCTTGTGATTACGCAATCGCAGCTATAAAAGAAATTATCGAAACGGGTATTCCTGTTTTTGGAATTTGCCTTGGTCATCAACTATTGTCATTGGCGCTGAATGCAAAAACAATGAAGATGAAGTTCGGCCATCATGGCGCAAACCATCCGGTGCAGGATCTTGAAGGCGGTCAGGTTTTTATTACCAGCCAAAACCATGGCTTTGCTGTTGATGAAGACAGTTTGTCTGAAGATCTAGTGGCAACACATCGTTCTTTATTTGATGGTTCGCTACAAGGTGTTCATCATAAAGATAAACCCGTGTTCGGTTTCCAAGGACACCCGGAAGCAAGTCCAGGTCCACATGATATTCAACCGCTGTTTAATCATTTCTCTGAATTAATGAAAGCATATAAAGCATAACAACGATGCCAAAAAGAACAGACATAAAAAGTATTCTCATTATTGGTGCAGGTCCGATTGTTATCGGTCAGGCTTGCGAATTTGATTATTCAGGCGCTCAAGCGTGTAAGGCGCTAAGAGAAGAAGGCTATCGTGTCATTTTGGTCAATTCTAATCCGGCAACGATTATGACTGATCCGGAAATGGCGGATGCTACTTATATTGAACCAGTGAACTGGCAAACAGTTGAACGCATTATCGAAAAAGAAAAGCCCGATGCGTTGTTGCCTACCATGGGTGGTCAAACAGCATTGAACTGTGCACTTGATCTCGATAGAGAAGGTGTATTAGAAAAATACAATGTCGAAATGATTGGTGCGAAAAAAGAAGCGATTAATAAAGCAGAAGATCGTGACCTTTTTAGAGAAGCCATGAAAAAGATTGGCTTGGCGATGCCGAAGTCAGAAATTGTTCATAATCTGGAAGAAGCAAAAGCAGCATTAGAGGTTATTGGTTTTCCCGCAATTGTACGTCCATCGTTTACATTAGGTGGTACCGGCGGTGGTATTGCTTATAACCGTGAAGAGTATTTTGATATTTGTGAGCGCGGTGTCGAAGCTTCGCCAACGAATGAAGTACAAATTGACCAATCCATTTTAGGTTGGAAAGAATATGAAATGGAAGTTGTACGCGATCGCAAAGACAACTG
>JBMZNW010000298.1:0-1888 GCA_049619915.1 Gammaproteobacteria bacterium | reverse complement strand
AAAATTAAATAAAACTATTGTTTAGAAAACACAAAGGCCCTAATCAGGGCCTTTGTGAGTAACGTAATATGTATTAATTTAGTATAAAAACATTCCTTTACAGGAAGTATTATTACTATCGACATTCCAGGTAGCACCAGCGGCATCCGGGCCTGTCACACATGTCGTACCAAGACCTGTAGCCCAAGCTACCGGCCCATTTGCTGCACCAAAATCATCAGTGCCCGTAAAAGAACCTTCGCCTGTATTTGCTGTACTCAGTGTTGCACGTACAACTCCGGAACCAGGAAGACTATCATCTAATTTCACATCTAATTCTCGTAATATAGATGCTGGCGCATTACCAAATGTATAAGCTAAACGTACAATTGCACCGCCGCCGCCTGCATCATCATAATCATCTGTATGTCCAAGAAAAACAGGACTTTGATAAGCATTACCAGGTACAACTGGTGGACTCGCAATTGCTGTATACGTAGCTGGGTCACTTGTTGCACCCGTATAGGTTCCACTTAAAAAACCGGCTACTGCGAGATGAGGCCAAACTGCACCAGCTTCTTCCCACATATCTATACGACCATTCTGCCCATTTTGACCAGCTGCAGCCGACCCTCCAGTAGTCGGCGTAGTAGCACAGTTAGCATCAACTGCTGCCCCTACTGTCGTACATGCTGTTGTTGCCAACATATCACCAGGTATCTGGCGATAACGATCGATAAAACCGTAATAGGCAGCTTGTATTCCTGAACTTTGATCTGCCAGGTTTCTAACGCGTGCACTATTAATTAACTCTTGTCCTTTTAATACACCGCCTAATAATAAGCCGATAATAACCAATACAATTGCTATTTCGACTAAGGTAAAACCTTTTTGTTTTTTATTCGCATTCATTACTTTAATCCCTCTCCAAAAAATGTGCTTCTGTGTTTTGTATTACCTGATTTAACTCATGCACGAGACATGCCAAAACAATAAGCGATTGAAATAAAAAGAATTATTGCCATTTTTTTGATGTTATAGGTTAAGCTATTGATGATATATCAACATGATCTGTTGAAATTTCAACATCTCTTCAGCTTAGATTCATTATGTAATTGTTATAATCAATATGTTAGCTTGGCTAAAAATTTAAAATATTCGATCTTTATATAACAGCGCTATATTTAACGGCACTATGCTTGGAATTTCAAAAAACAACCTTATAAAAGTTAGCATTACCTTCAGTGTTTTCTTAATGTTTCTCTTTGGTGCCATAGGCATTATTGATATAAAAATCAGCGAAAACCCACTGATAAATATTAGTAGTCAATTATTAGAACAGCCTGAAAATTTCAGCTTGAGTTTCGAGAAAATAATTACAACAAAAGAGTTTAGTTTTTTGCTTATATCAGGCCTGACTCTTTCTTTCGCATTACCTTTATTAGCACCATTAAAAGCACTTGTACTGACATTAATACTGTTATCTTTCACTATAGTAATCGCTTTCATTAGCCCTAATGTAAGTTTAATACCTATAGAATACTGTTTTCTCACTATTCTCATTATTTATGTTGTTCACGTATTAATGAGTTATGTTATTGAATTACATTCTAAACAAAAACTTATTGACTCGTTTGGTCAATATATCCCGCCACACTTGGTCAATGAACTTAGTAAATCACCGAAAGAACTTTCTTTAGAAGGCGAATCAAGAACATTAAGCGTTTTCTTTTGCGATCTACAGGGATTTACCAGTATTTCGGAACAATTAAATCCAAAGCAATTAAATAAATTACTAAATGAGTATTTTACTGTGATGTCCGAAATTATATTTAAACATGGCGGCACAATAGACAAGTATATCGGCGATGCAATCATGGCATTCTGGAATGCTCCCACTAAACAAGAA
>JBMZNW010000297.1:263-1897 GCA_049619915.1 Gammaproteobacteria bacterium | reverse complement strand
TCTGCCACTTCCAAGTCACCTTTGAGATAGCTCTCATAACGACTCTTAGCTTCTTCTATCCATAAAGATTCTGCATTTTCATCTGTAGATGATTCCAGTGCTTCGATTAAAGAATGAGCAAGTGTGGCTTTCTCTTCCATGCTCAAAGTCTGGATTTCTTTCTGTAATTGTTCAAAATTGATAGCCATATAGTTATTATAGGTTATAAATTAATCAATATTAAATACTCCGAGTAATCATTCCATTGATTTATTAACCTGAAAAAATAATGAACGCAGACGAAAAATACCGGTCAACTTACAAAATAGTCAGCTTTATCCAGATTTTATGAAATGGCTCTCATTTTGAAGCTGACTGCTGTAAACTGACAATACATTCGATTTATTGAGAAGTCGCTATATGGTAAAAAAATGTAAATCACCGGCATTATTAACTTTACTATTTCTTGCATATCCTCTCTGTGCTGAAGAAGCTGAAGTTCTTGATGATTACGAAGTCTTCGGTATATATGAAGCTTATGAATGCAGTATCGATACTGTTTACGATATGGGGCGTGGCGAATCGACAAACCGAAAAGGCGGTACCATACTCGTTACCATTATTAATAATGACGTTGAAATAAAAAGTAATACACCTGAACTGACCGGTGGTGATTTAAAACTTGTTATCAGGTCAAATGTCGAAATCATTGCTATTAATAAAACTATGCAATTTACTTATAGTGTGCAATCCAACAAGTTTAATTTCACAACCGGTAATGGCGTATCAAAATTTAGGAGTGACCGTGGACACTTAGGAAAACAAAAACTAACCTACGGCAAATGTACTCAGAGTTAAATTATTTTATCTCGCAATATAACGATAATTCCTTCGAAATATAAAAAACAAGCTCTGTAGTCATTACAGATTACTCAGTATTAAATAATCCCGAATACTCATTCCATTGATTCACAATTTCACAAAATAACTTTGCGGTTTGTACGGCATCGTATCTTGCCGAATGTGCTTCTTTATCATCCCATTCCAGTCCTGCTGCTTCCGCTGCGCGCGCTAGCACAGTTTGTCCATAAGCGAGCCCTGCCATTGTTGCTGTATCAAAAGTACTGAATGGATGAAAAGGGTTTCGCTTTAGATGATTACGTTCAACACAGGCATTTAAAAAACCTAAATCAAACGAAGCATTATGTCCGACCAGTATGGCGCGACTACAACGATGCTCTTTTATTTTTTTTCTGACTGGTTTGAATATTTCGTTGAGTGCTTCTATTTCATCAACGGCGATTTGTTTACGGAAAGGATGTTCAGGGTCGATACCGGTAAATTCTAATGAGGCTTTATCTAGGTTTGCACCTTCAAATGGATTGACATGTTTGGAAATAATTTCATCAATACACCATTTTTGTTCATCGTTAACGGTTACTGTCACGGCAGCTATTTCCAGCATCGCATCCGTTGCCGCATTAAAGCCAGCTGTCTCGATATCAACGATAACCGGAAGGAAACCACGAAAACGTTTTGCTACTGCTGTTTTCTCCTTTCCTTTAGGAGTATTTTCTTCTTTTATTTCTTCAGTTGCCATTTACATGTTTCGCCAGCACGAAAAGGAACCAGAACACTATCAGCAAAAGCTATCG
>JBMZNW010000297.1:0-253 GCA_049619915.1 Gammaproteobacteria bacterium | reverse complement strand
CCTTCATTTCGCGGTAAACCATAAAAGTCCGCGCCAAAAAAACTGGCAAACGCTTCCAGTTTATCCAATGCACCTACAGCCTCGAAAGCTTCGGCATAAAGTTCCAAACCAATGTGCGTAGAAAAAATACCGGCACAGCCACAATCGCTTTCCTTTCTATTACGTTCATGTGGCGCACTGTCTGTACCGAGAAAGAATTTTTTATTACCGCTCATTGCTGCGCCTTCTACCGCTTTGCGATCTGCTTCTGCTT
>JBMZNW010000296.1:0-1903 GCA_049619915.1 Gammaproteobacteria bacterium | reverse complement strand
ATCTATTTGATCGAGAAGCAATCGAAACAATTATTAAAGCGGCACCAGGTTTGGTTGTTATTGATGAGGCTTATCACGTCTTTGCTCAAAAAAGCATGATGGACTGCGTGTTGAAATATCCTAATGTCTTATTAATGCGTACCTTATCTAAACTAGGTCTAGCGGGTTTAAGACTGGGTATACTGTTTGGTGCATCGGAATGGGTATCAGAATTAGATAAGCTTAGGCTGCCTTATAATATCGGTACGCTAAATCAGCTAAGTGCAAATTTTATTATTGAGAATATAAGTCTGCTGGAACAACAAGCGGCGCAAATCCGAAATGATAGAACGCATGTCTTTAATGCGCTTTCTAATATTAATGGTGTTGAGCTATGGCCTAGCGAAGCTAACTTTATTTTATTCAGAGTGGCTGGCAAAGGCGCGAGTGAAGTTCATGCGGAGTTATTAGAGCGACGAATCTTGATAAAGAACTTACACGGTTCACACCCTTTACTGGAAAATTGTTTGCGCGTTACTATCGGCACTGAAGAAGAGAATCAACAGTTCTTATCAGCCTTGCAGGAAATAATGGGCTAATAATAGTTTGATGAAGATTTACTGAATGTAGGCAGCGCTTAATTCGGTATTCTTGCTTCCGGCCTTTGTGCAATTCGAGCGGTTAGTTCCAATTGTTCCCAGCCTCTTAGTATTTTAATTTTTACTGCTTTACCTGGTTCGAGTTCAGTAATGGTCTCTATAGCCTGATCCGGTGAACTGAGGTTTTTACCATCAATTGAAATCATAATATCGCCCGGCACTAGTCCGGCATTTTCTGCTGGGCCGTTACGTATGATTGCCGTGACCAAGACACCACCGTTTTTAAGCTCTGTTTCTTCTATAACATCCATACTTAAGGTTTGTGCTTCTATGCCAAGCCAACCACGAACCACTTTGCCGTTTTTAATAATTTGGTTCATGACATCAACAGCTTGATTGATAGGCGTGGCAAGACCGATACCTTCGGAACCGCCGCTACTGGAAATGATGGCGGTATTGATTCCTATCAGTTCTCCAGCAGCATTAATTAATGCGCCACCGGAATTACCTTGATTAATATCAGCATCTGTCTGAATAAAGTCATCGAAATAGGAAATACCGCGGCGTTTTCTGCTTACGGCACTAACAATGCCTTGTGTCACAGTCTGGCCAAAATTATAGGGATTACCAATTGCCAGCACGACATCGCCAATCTTTATTTCTGTCGAGTTGCCTATCGGTATTTGCGGCAATTTTTCTGTTTGTATATGAATCACAGCCAGGTCAGTGTCGATATCCTGACCAACCAAATGGGCTTGTGCCTGTCGGCCATCATTCAGTGTGACCGTTATTTCATTCGCATTCTTAATAACATGCGCATTGGTCAGAATATAACCCGCAGTATTCATAATGACGCCGGAACCTATAGAACTATCTCGACGTGTTTTTGGCACGCTAGGTGCATCTCCAAAAAAGTGGCGGAATAATGGATCCTGCAATAATGGATGTATTCTTTCCTGATAAACAGTGCTGGCATAGATATTAACGACTGCTGGTGCCGTTGAGGCCACAGCATCATTGAATGAGTATTTATTGGATGAAGAAGAAAACGAAAAATCAGACAACAATTGACTGCCTGAAACTAGCAAAAACAGAAATGCTATTGCTAGCCCGTAGGCAGAGTACTGCAATAAGAACAATAATTTGTTTTTAACCGCCATATTTTTAAATGCTTGTCTCTTTTCGTTTTTTTATCAGATATTTAAGGAGCGAATGTTTATCCTGTGATGAGTTTAACGTAAACTACGCAAAAATTAATAATCAAGATTTTAAACCAGTCAAATTATCTAGCAGAGGATATTATGGATAGTAGTAATGTAGACAAG
>JBMZNW010000295.1:295-1905 GCA_049619915.1 Gammaproteobacteria bacterium | reverse complement strand
CGTGGCAACACCAGAACTATCGATATATGAAACACCAGCTAAGTCGACCAATAAATTTTTATTCTCTTCCAAGTTAGAAAGAATACTTTGACGCGCATCCGGTGAGCAGGACAAATCGACCTCACCTTCAAGCTTAATTACTGTATAACCTTCCTTGTCTTCAATATTAATATTCATAGTTATTTTCCATCATTAGCTTATTTTTTTTATCATCTCCAGATAGTTTCCCTTACCTTCATCAAGATGCCCCATATCACATTCATCCATTATTTCATTAATAAAATGCGTACCTAAACCTCCCGGACGCAAATCATTCAAATCCCGTGGTTTAACAGAAGCCAGATCAATTGGTTTGGCATAATCAACTAATCGAAAATGTAACTTGCCTTGATTATTGAGCATTTCTAAAACAATTTCACCCTGTTCATTTTCTTCGTAAGCATGTTGTATCACATTCATACATGCTTCATTCACAGCGAGCACTAATCTATCGGATAACTCAGAACAACAACCAACAACTTCCGCAGTTCTTTTAACTAAAGCCCGAATCAAGCATAAACGTTCTGCCTTTGCCGGAAATCGAATTTCAAATAAAGTTTCTAAACTCATTTTTCACAACACTCTACAATCATAAGCGTAATATCATCATGTTGCTGTATACTCGGGTGTTGAATCCTAGCAACAATATCTTCCAGTCGCTTAGAAGCGGCAACCTGTGTATTTTCTTGAATCAACCTAATCAACCCATCGACATCTAACAGTTTCTTATTTTCATCAATACTTTCAGTAACACCGTCAGTAAAAATATAAAGCGCGCCGCCTTTCAAACAAACAGTTGAAACAGGAAACGTTGTTCCAGGAAGTATACCAAGCGGCGGCGAACTTTCTTTCAGTTCTTCAAATTCACCTGATGTGTGATGAAATAAAGGCGGCTGATGGCCCGCATTCGAAAATTTTATAGTACAAGTATTGGTATCTATAAAACCAGACACTATCGTTATAAACATACCATGTGATACCGTTTCGCATATTTCATCATTTACGCGCGAAAGCAATTCACTCGGATCACTGATACTCTTGGCAAGATGATGTAATAAACTACTCGCCTTCGCCATTAACATGGCGGCATTCATGCCTTTTCCAGACACGTCAGCCAAATTAAAATAAATCAGTCCGTCATCTCGTTTAAAAAAGTCATAGAAATCACCCGACACTTCCAGTGCAGGAACATTCATACCTTTTACTGGAAAGTTTGTTTTCTCGGACTCATCAGGTAAGAGATCAAGTTGAATTTCTCTCGCCAACTCTAATTCTTTACGCATACGTTCTTGTTCAACCAACGAATCAGCCATGCGCGCATTATGAATCGCTAATGCTGCATAAGAGGCTAATGCAGAAGAAAGCTGTTTGTCTTGCTCATCAAACAAACCATCATTTTTTTTATTTAATAATTCTAACGCACCAATACACTCATTATTCACAACCAATGGTGAACAAAGAATTGAACGTGTATGAAAACCAGTTCCCATATCAACGGTCTTGGCAAAGTTTTTGTCATTCATGACATCACTAATTAATTGACAGGAACGCATTTGAACCGTCTTACCAAC
>JBMZNW010000295.1:0-285 GCA_049619915.1 Gammaproteobacteria bacterium | reverse complement strand
GATAATCTAAGTCCGACGATATCAACCGGCCCGGCACACTCTACACAGACAAGTTCAGTTGCATTATTTTCCAGTAAAAATATAGAAGCGGCTTCCGCATTCATATATTCCATGAATTGTTCTATAGCATTTTTTAAGGTTTGAGAAATATCAAGGCTGCTGGAAAAACCACTGGCAATATCAGCCAGCAACGCTAACTGTTCTTCGAGTGTATGAGACTCATGCCGTTGAAAGAGATCATAGACATTAGGTGTCGCCATCAGACTATCCTTTTCAAACATTCCA
>JBMZNW010000294.1:305-1913 GCA_049619915.1 Gammaproteobacteria bacterium | reverse complement strand
ATCATTAACTCCTTAATATTTATAAGGAAAATATGCTATGTATGATTTTATCGAGATATCAACTCGGATTATTATTTTTCCTGTATTATCTTTGAATAAATTTGCTTGTAGCTTGTCAATCTTTATCGGTATTGATAATGAATGGTTATATTAAAAATATTTAAGGAGAGTAATAATGAACCTAAAGCTTATATTGTTTTCTTCAATTTTAATGTTGATGACATCAGCAACCTATGCAAATGAGTTGATTTCAAAGTCATCGCCCGATGCAAAAGTATATTTTATAGAACCGGTGGATGGCGCAACGGTATCTAAAACATTTACCGTGAAATTTGGTTTGTCAGGAATGGGCGTTGCACCAGCCGGCGTGAATAAAGAAAACACTGGTCATCATCATTTATTGATCAATACCGAATTAGCGGATTATACGAAGCCAATTGGTGCATCAGATAAAATGATACATTTTGGCGGAGGGCAAACAGAAACAGAAATAACATTGCCAGAAGGCAAACATACGCTGCAACTTGTTTTAGGAAACTATGTACATATCCCGCACGATAAGCCAGTAAAGTCTGAAAAAATTACAATTAATGTTAAATAACTAACTTAAATCTTAATTTACCCATTGTTTCAATAAAGCAATTGAAGCAATGGGTTAAGAGGTATAGGTTAGCTATCTAAGACAGTCTTATATCTTTAATGCAGCGTTAGGCTAAGTGATGGGCTAAGTTGTGATTGTTGCCTAGTTTGATTGACCACTTTCAATATATTTTTGATGACTTTATCTGGAGCTTCTAAATAAATTTTGTGGCCACTCTCTTCAATAATGATGTGCCAACTGTTATCGCTTAATGTTAATAGTTCTTTCTGCATCTCACGCCACTCTTGTTCCATAGAAATACCATTAATTTCGGGTAATTGATTCTTGCCCCTGCTTAGTACCGCCAATGGAATATCAGGTAATGGCCCGGCGTGTTTAACTTCATATGCGCTATCTTTAAAACTTTTTAATTCTTCCATTTGTGCATAAATTGCCTTACGGCTTGAATTAAGGAAATACCAGTGTTTTTCAATCTTGTTCATATACTCAGGCGGCGGTTCCGATGGCGTGAGTTTAAAAGGCCGCTTTTGTTTTACCTGGTCAAGTGAAGAAAGCCTGTATATTTGATCAGGGTGGGATGAGTCGATTAATACTGCGCCAACTGTTTTCTTAGGATATTTAGCAGCAAAATATCTGGCGGTAAAACCTCCGAATGAATGTCCGACAAGCACATAAGGTTCCGGAATCTCTGCAAATTCCAGTAGCATATTTAATTCATGCACGATTTGCGCTGTTGTTCTATTGCCGGGACCAGGATCGCTTAGTCCATATCCGGCACGGTCATATAAACAAACTTTTACATCTTTTGATATTGTTCTGGCAATGTTAAGCCAGTTAGCTGATGCATCACCAAGACCGACATCGATTAAAACTGTTGGTGCCTTTTCTCCAAGGCAGTCAATGTACATGACTTGTGAACCTAAATTGATAAAACGGCCTTGAGGTTTGAGCGAATCATTGTCAGCGAAAAGTATTGAACTGAAAAAAACTAATATAAAAAATAAAAG
>JBMZNW010000294.1:0-295 GCA_049619915.1 Gammaproteobacteria bacterium | reverse complement strand
GCATTCATTATTTTTAGCATTATTTAGTTTTCTATTGTTATATCGCTTGTTAAGGAAGTACAGCCACTCCATTGGAATGGCTGTTTTTTTAGTATGTTCGTTTTTTAAGCGGATATCTTTTTACACTATTCTGTAAGTGTTATATTTTCCGCCTGAATTACTTTTGTAATAGCTTTTTCAAGTATGGATCTTGAATGCCCCGCCATATTGCCAAGCTCTGCATGCATTTCTTTATCGACTTCATACTTCTCAATGCATTCAGCAATATATTGTTCAAATTGAACGAGCTTTATAA
>JBMZNW010000293.1:0-1974 GCA_049619915.1 Gammaproteobacteria bacterium | reverse complement strand
AGCCGTTGATGAAATTCAAAAACTTCCAGGCGTAATCACCGCTTTTCCTGGTGGCGTAGTAGGTTCTGGTTCAAAAGTAGGTTCGAAATACAGTTTTCTAACAGCATCAACTAATGAAGCCTACTGCCCTACTTTAAAGGGTCAGGTTAATTCAGCATTAAGCGACGATGTCGGTTCTGTGCTGGAAATAGTCAGTGATGGTTTAGACGAAGCGTCTATCAATGAAGCAATGCGTATCGGTATTAAAGCCGCTTGTTCATTTGGTAGTGCAAAAGGTATTTGCAGTATTAGCGCGGGTAATTATGGCGGAAACCTTGGCCCTTATTTATTTCCTTTAAGGAAGATACTGAAATGAGCGCGCTAACATTAACCTTAAAATCTAATCCAAAGTTTACTTTGGATATGTCCCCTATTACTCCTGATAACTTACAAAAGTTAACACTCGAAAAAATTAAAAAATTAAAACTTCGTTATGGTAAAGAAATAGTAAAAGTTGAATCATTATTCACTGTCAAAGGAAATAATAAAAATAATATCGTTATTAATAAAAGTCATAATCAGCTTATATGTGTTGGAAAAGAAATGAGTCTAGGCACGATTACAGTAAACGGTGATGTTGGTGACTTTCTCGGGCAGTCGATAAAAAATACTGGCGAAATAACTGTGCATGGCAATGCTGGTTCATGGACAGGTAATGGCATGTCAGGTGGACGTATTACTGTTAATGGCAATGTACTCGATTTTACCGGAGGAAGTTTACCCGGCGATACATTCGGTATGACCGATGGCTTAATTAATATTACGGGTAGTGCTGGTGATCGTGTTGGTGATCGTATGCGACGCGGCATTATTATTATTCAAGGAAAGTCCGGCGACTTTTGTGGAAGCCGAATCCATGCCGGCACAATTATCGTTTTGGATAAAGTAGGAAAACATCCTGGTGAAGGTATGCGCCGAGGGACAGTGATACTCGCAAAAAAACCAGCGCATATTTCTTCGACATTTAAAAGCTGCGGCAATCTTAAAATGCAGTTTTTACGTTTACTTTTTACACAATTATCAAAAATAGATGATTGCTTTCAATTTTTTAGTAAGTATGGACCTGAAGCCCATCGCTTTGCAGGCGATATAGCAAGAAATGGCAAAGGTGAAATATTAATTTTACAAACAATGAGTAAAAGATAAACAATGAAACGTACTCGCGGAAAAAAAGGCAGAATACTTGGTAGAGTCATGGATCAACATGCACTATTACAAGTGCAGGAACTGATAGGTGATGAAACAAAAACTCGTGATATGTTGATAGAACACCTGCATAAAATACAGGATAAATATCATCATATTTCTAATAGACATATTCTCGCATTGGCACAAGAGATGAATTTACCAATGGCAGAAGTTTATGAAACAGCGACTTTTTATCATCACTTTGATGTGACGAAAGAAAAAGAAGCGCCACCACCTTCTATAACATTACGTGTTTGTGAGTCAGTTAGGCTCTGAAATAGACAAGAAACAAGTTCGGATTCAGCCTGTTCCTTGTGTCGGTCGTTGTGCGAAAGCACCAGTAGCTGTATTAGGTACTAAGCCTATTGAAAACGCGAATAAAGAAAGCGTGATAACAGCGATAGAAAATAAAGAACTCACTGACTCATTGCCTGAGAACTATATTGATTACAATGCTTATAAAGAACAAGGTGGTTATAAAACACTTATTGATTGTATTAATGATAAATACAAGAGCGAAGATATAATCAAAACCCTGGAAGACTCAAACTTACGTGGTTTGGGTGGTGCAGGCTTCCCTACTGGGCGTAAATGGCGAATATTAAGTGAGCAAAAAGAACCTAGAATGATTGCGATTAATATTGACGAAGGAGAACCCGGCACATTTAAAGATCGCTATTACCTGGAAACCGATCCGCATCGTTTTATTGAAGGTACTTTAATTGCACATTGGGCAATAAAAGCCAA
>JBMZNW010000292.1:0-1980 GCA_049619915.1 Gammaproteobacteria bacterium | reverse complement strand
ATATTTTGTTAAAGAATGTACAACGATGTCACAGCCGTGTTCAAAAGGTCGACATAAATAAGGCGTTGCTACTGTATTGTCGACAATGACCGGCACACCTTTGGCATGCGCTAATTCGGCCATCTTTTCTAGATCAGCCACATTACCAGCAGGATTGCCAATCGACTCACAGAATACTGCTTTCGTTTTATCATCTATCAGTGAACTTATTTGATCATAGTTAGTGCCATCGATAAAACGTGTTTCAATTCCCATCTGCGGGAAAGTGTGTGCAAATAAATTATAAGTACCGCCATACAAGGCACTTGTAGAAATAATATTGTCACCTGCTTCTGCAATAGTTTGTATGGCATAAGTAATTGCAGCCATACCAGATGCCAGTGCAAGAGCACCAATGCCGCCTTCCATTTCTGTAACGCGTTGCTCCAATACAGCAGTTGTCGGATTCATAATCCGCGTATAAATATTACCTTCGACTTTTAAATCAAATAAGTCTGCACCATGTTGTGTGTTATCAAACGCATAAGATGTTGTTTGATAGATTGGCACAGCGACTGCTTTCGTCGTTGGCTCAGGCGAATAACCGCCATGTACAGCAATGGTCTCTATTTTCATATTAACTCCCCTAATCTAAAAGTAGCGTTAGTACATATAAAAAAAGCGAATCAACTTTATTTAATTGATTCGCTTTTAGTCAAATAAGATTATTTTTTCTTCTTGTCTTTCTTATTTTTAGACTTCTTATCCTTTTTATTTTTCTTATCTTTTTTTCCTTTTTTGTCTTTCGACTTTTTATCTTTCTTCTTTTCTTTTTTATTTTTTTCTTTCTTGGCAGGTTTTTCAGCTTTCGCTTTTATAACAGGTTTCGCTGTTTTAACTATGACAGGCTCACCGCGTAATAATTTGTTCGCAGCCTCTATTACATTCGCAGCCCTACCCGGACTAAATCCAGGTGCCACTTCTAAAACTGAAATACCACGTTTTACTAATGCTTCTGCTGTCGTAATCCGACGTTTTTTTAAATATTCAACTGTCTTTGGTCCGACACCAGTAACCATATTTACAGGTGTAGTCATTTAATTCCCCTTCTGTTATTAAGAAGTTTATCAGTATAACAGTCACATAGCCTGAAAATTATTACAGTGACGCAATTAATTTTCCATCTGCACAATATGTTTCGGATAAGGCAGTGAAATATTTTCAGCTTGCAATGCTGCATAAATTTGTTTGTTGATATCGTATTTTAATTGAAAATATTTTTCTGTCGGAACCCAATATCGCAACCCTATATCAATACCAAACGCAGAAAATTTATCGACACCAACCTGCGGTTGCGGTTCAGAAACGACGCCATCATGCTTAGTTAACTGTTCTAAAATAAGCTTAGCTACTTTATCTGGATCATCATTGTAAGAAATAGTAATCGTTTGTTCGACAATCAGATTACTAGAAGAATTATAAATAACTTCTCCGATGATTTTATTATTAGGAACGGTAATTTCTTCACCGTCTTCATTGCTTAGCCGCGTATATGCCAATTTAATTTCTTCAACAATACCAATGATATTATTAATACGTATCGTATCTCCTACGACAAACGGTCGTGTAAGAATAATGGTTAAACCAGCACCATAATTAGAAATTGGCCCTTGTAACGCCAGCGTACTACCAAAAACAACGGCACCTAAGGCAGCGATAAACGGCGCGATACTGATACCGAATTTACCCAGCGCAATAATAAAAACAAAAACAAGTACTATTGTTTTTGCAACACCGGCAAAAAACTTAGAAAGTGTTATATCAAGATTAAAACGTTCGCATAATTTAAGAACTAAAGAAGCAACCCAACGAGAAACTTGCCAGCCAATAACCAGAATGATTAATGCAGCCAGAAATTGAAAGCCGTAATTAACTGCTATTTCCCTGATCAGGTCAGCTGATTTTTGTAATGTCTCTAATTCTTGTTCCATCTTATTCACC
>JBMZNW010000291.1:0-1993 GCA_049619915.1 Gammaproteobacteria bacterium | reverse complement strand
AACACACGAGGAAATCATTACCGATTTGGTACGAAAAGAAATTCGTAGTTACAAACAGCTGCCTGTAAATTTTTATCAAATCCAGACCAAATTCAGAGATGAGGTTCGCCCTCGTTTCGGCATCATGCGCGCACGCGAATTTTTGATGAAAGATGCGTATTCCTTCCATCTTGATGATGCATCACTACAAGAAACGTACGATCAGATGTACCAGACCTATTCCAATATCTTTAGCCGAATCGGTTTGAACTTTCGCGCTGTGATTGCCGATTCTGGCAATATTGGCGGCAGTAAGTCACATGAGTTTCATGTGCTGGCTGATTCCGGCGAAGACCTTATCGCTTTTTCTGATAAGGGTGATTATGCCGCGAATATGGAACAAGCTGTTGCCGTTAAACCTGGTCAGGAACGCGCAACGCCATCACAAGAGATGGAAACGGTTAATACGCCTGAACAGCATAGTATTGAAGAAGTCAGTCAGTTCCTGAAAGTCGATGCCGCTCAATGTTTGAAGACTTTAATAGTTATATCTGAAGACGATGGTTTGATTGCATTAGTTTTAAGAGGCGACCATGAATTAAATGCAATTAAAGCTGAGAAACTTGACGGCGTTATGAGTCCTTTAACTTTTGCTGATGATAAAGACATCAAAGCATCAATCGGTTGCGGCGTCGGTTCGCTTGGCCCGGTCAATTTATCGATTCCTGTTTATGTTGATCATAGTGCTGCGGCTGTTGCAGATTTTGTTTGCGGTGCGAATGAAGAAGGCAAACATTTAACTGGCGTTAATTGGCAACGTGATTTAGCTCTACCGGAAACGGTTGATATCCGCAATGTTTGTGAAGGCGATATGGCGGAAGATGGTTCCGGTAAATTGGAATTTGCTCGTGGTATTGAAGTTGGCCATATCTTTCAGCTTGGAACAAAATATAGCTCAGCGATGAAAGCAACTTGTCTTGATGAACAAGGTAAAGCCATAACATTAACCATGGGGTGTTATGGTATTGGTGTCTCGCGCGTTATTGCCGCAGCAATAGAACAAAACAATGATGATAAAGGTATTATCTGGCCTACCGCTATCGCGCCATTTCAATTGGCTCTGGTGCCAATCAATATGCATAAATCTGTTCGCTTACGTGAAGCGGTAATGAAATTTTATGATGAGTTAATTGCGGCTGGTATTGATGTCATTCTTGATGACCGCAAGGAACGTCCAGGCGTCATGTTTGCCGATATGGAATTAATTGGTATTCCACATCGTTTTGTCTTCAGCGAAAAAGGACTGGATGCCGGTGAAATTGAATACAAAGCAAGAACAGATAAAGATAATCAGAATATCCCGTTTGATTCAGCGATTGAGTTTATTAAGGAAAAATTAGTTTAATAATTTTTTGTTAATAAACTGAGCCATAAACTCAGCGAATCGAGAAATCAGGAAACGCCTGATAGTCGATAGTATGACTTTCAACATTAAGCACTTTTGCCATTGTCGGCCCGCGGCTAAGCCATTGCTGAAACTCGTCAATTAGAGCCGATTCGCCTGAGGCCATTACTTCCACTCGACCATCAGAAAGATTCTTGACCCAGCCTGTTAAACCTAAAATTTTCGCCTGTTGCTCTGTCGATATGCGAAAACAGACACCCTGAACCCGACCACTGATAAAACAATGTATTGTTTTTTTCATATAATTCAATCAGTTATAATTTAATTGTTGTTGTCTCAAGATTGAGACATAATATCTGTCGCTAGCAATGATACATATCATTGTATTGCAAATAATACAGCACTAAATACAAATAATACGACGTATCTATTTGATATTTAAGTAAATATTTTAGGTAAAGGAAGATCAAAAATATTTTTCAACACTTCTTTCCAAGCCTTTCTTTTATTTACAGTTTTGCTGATTGCATCACATTTTGCAGCATTTTGAACTAAATTTATGGAATAGAACTTGCGGATACTTCGAGCAAATAAATAAAAATGAAAAAT
>JBMZNW010000290.1:0-2000 GCA_049619915.1 Gammaproteobacteria bacterium | reverse complement strand
AATTTTTAAAGAAGTACTCGTAACCGGTATCAAGCGTGCGATTTTTTCAAATGAAGCGGGTGTTGGTACCGAAGTCATGGCACATGGCGCAGCGAAAACCAAAGAACCCGTACGCGAAGGACTGGTGGCGATGCTGGGTCCGTTTATCGATACACATATTGTTTGTACCTGTACGGCACTCGTCATATTAAGTTCAGGTATTAATCCAATGGACAGTGGTGTATTAATGACTGCGGCGTCTTTTAACCAATCTTTACCGGGCATAGGTAACCTGATTGTTTATTTTGTGTTTACCTTGTTTGCTGTTTCAACAATGATTACCTATTCCTATTACAGTCTGAAATGCGCGCGTTATTTATTTGGAAATAAAATTGGACAACATTTTGTTTATGTTTATCTGGCCATTATTCCATTAAGCGCTATCTGGACGCAGGGAACAATCATAAACATTATCGACAGCATGTTTGCATTAATGATCTTCCCGACTTTAATTGCAACACTATTGCTATCTAAAAAAGTACTTGCAGAAATGCAGCGTTACTTTGACAAACTTTGATACTGCGCTTAAAGAAAAGAAAGATTAACTTTCAACATTAAACACAGTGTTGTATTAAAACTCCAGATTTTTTGGTGTACGTGGAAACGGAATGACATCGCGTATATTCGAAATACCGGAAACCAGCATTAATAAACGTTCAAAACCTAAACCAAAACCAGCATGCGGTACGCTTCCATATTTTCTTGTATCCAGATACCACCAGTAATCGGCTTCATCGAAGCCCATATTATTAATACGTTTTTTTAACATATCGTAACGTTCTTCACGTTGCGACCCACCTATAATCTCACCAATAGACGGAACAAGAATATCCATTGCTGCAACGGTTTTCTCATCGTCATTAAGTCGCATATAAAATGCTTTAATGTCTTTTGGATAGTCATAAACAATAACTGGCTGTTTAAAATGTTTCTCGGTCAAAAAACGTTCATGCTCTGACTGTAAATCACTACCCCATTGAACAGGGAATTCAAACTTTTCTCCACTCTTTAATAACAAGTCGATCGCATCAGTATAAGGAAGACGGATAAAATCATTATTAACAATATTTTCCAACGTTGACATTAAACTCTTATCAACAAATTTGGCAAACAATTCCAGATCCTCAGCACATTCTTCCATCGTGTATTTAACCAGATACTGAATAAACTCCTGTCCGAGTTTCATATCATCCTGTAAATCAGCAAACGCCATCTCCGGTTCGATCATCCAAAACTCAGACATGTGACGACTGGTGTTTGAATTTTCTGCGCGGAAAGTAGGACCAAAGGTGTAAACATTGCCCAGACTTAAACAAAATGTTTCTACAGATAATTGCCCTGATACGGTCAGGCTTGCTTCTTTACCAAAAAAGTCTTGCTCAAAATCAACAGCGCCTTCTTTCTTCGGAACATTATTCAAATCCATTGTCGTCACGCTGAACATTTCACCGGCACCTTCACAATCCGAGCCGGTAATAATCGGCGTATGTACCCATTGAAAATCGCGTTCTTTAAAAAACTGATGAATCGCAAAGGAAAGTTTTGAACGCATCCGAAATATCGCGCTATATTTATTTGAGCGCGGTCTTAAGTGCGCAATCGTTCTTAAGTATTCATCTGTATGTCGTTTTTTCTGTAAAGGAAAGTCATCAGGCGCAACACCTAAAATGTCTATAGCCTTTGCGCGTACTTCCCACTTTTGACCTTTGCCCATTGAGGCAACCAGCTCACCGCTGATTGATAATGCAGCGCCTGTTGTCAGCTTAACAACTTCTTCATAATTTTCGAGATCGTTATCCACAATGATTTGAATATTCGACAAGCATGAACCGTCGTTTAATTCTATAAATGAAAAAGCCTTACTTTCTCTTAAGGTTCTAATCCAGCCTTTTATTAATATTGAGTCTTGTTCGCTTTCTGACTTTAATACATCAATTATTTTTGTTCGTTCTATCATCTTA
>JBMZNW010000289.1:0-2024 GCA_049619915.1 Gammaproteobacteria bacterium | reverse complement strand
ACAAAAGAACGTTGCAGATTTATCCGGTGGTGAACGTGGCCGATTACATTTAGCCCATACCTTAAAACAAGGCGCGAATGTTTTATTACTCGACGAACCTTCTAATGATCTTGATATTGAAACCTTACGCGCTCTGGAAGAAGCGATACTTGCCTTCCCCGGTTGCGTCATGGTTATCTCACATGATCGCTGGTTTCTTGATCGTATCGCCTCGCATATTCTTGCATTTGAAGATGATGGTGAAACTATTTTTATGGAAGGTGACTTCCAGGAATATCACGAAGACTTTATTAAGCGTAAAGGAACCGATGCACAACCTAAACGTATGAAGTACAAACGTATAAAAACCTAAGCTGCATCATTATGGATATAATCACGCGCTTTGATGCGACTGACGAAACAGCTGAAGCAATTGATTTAAATCATGCCGAAGCCGTTTGTTTTTCCACGCGTTCACCCGTTAAAGCAACACCGAATGAAGATTCTTTAGCGATCATTCCGGTTGATAAAGATACAACAGTATTAATCGTTGCCGATGGGCTTGGCGGCATGGCTGCCGGAGAAAAAGCATCAAAGCTATTAGTTGATAGCATAATCAATTCATTGAATAAAGATGCCGTTTCTGTTCGTGAGAGCATCTTAAATGGAATCGATAACGCCAACAAAGAACTTGTTGAAACTAACTTTGATACAGGCACAACCGTCTCTATTGCTGAAATAAAAGGTAATACTCTGCGTACTTATCATGCTGGCGATTCTTTAATACTCCTATCTGCCGGACATGCGAAACCTAAATACCTTGCTATGTCGCATTCACCCATATCTTATGCTGTTGCTTGCGGCGCAATTGATGCAGAAAGAGCGATGTGTCACCCGGAAAGAAACTTAATTTCCAACTATGTTGGTTGTCTTGATATGCATATTAATATTGGACCAACACTTGAATTATCTAAATTTGATACTTTAATTCTTTCTAGTGATGCTGTTTCTGACAATCTTTATGATGATGAAATTTGCGAACATATTTCAAAAGAATCTTTATCGGAAGGTACAAGTGAATTAATTGAACATTGTAAAAAAAATATGAAGGAACCTTCCGCTGATAGAGTCTGCCACCCTGACGACTTCACATTAATTACTTATAGACTGAAATAATAATTAATAGAACTGCCATTAAAGTGCCCCCGCGCGATAAAGCTACGCGGGGACTGTTGCTGATGACAACATGTTGAGAGTACTCTCAAGCCATTAGTATTAAATGTAGTTTTAAAGTTTCATATTAATTTTAAAAGTTATCTTAGATGATTTAAGTTACTAAGGATGATCAGATCACAAAAAATAGATTAAAAAACAAAAGCGCTGGCATTAAGAAGCCCCCGTGACAAAATCACGCGGGGGCCGGTGTTGCTGATAACAACATGATAAGAGCACTGGGGACTCTTAACTTTAAGTATAGAACATCATTTTCAAATTTCAGGTTAAATTAATTCGGCATATTTAGTCCATTTCAATTAATTTATAGGAAGTAATAATTAAGTGTTTTAAAAATATACTGTTTTTATTTCTGGCATGATTTTTATTCAAAAAAAATATTTTAATATTTTTTTATTTACTTAAATAACAAGTAAATTTGTTCAATGACATGCTTTTCTCTATACTCCGCGACCATGCGTTTTTTCAGAAAATTAATCACTTATAGAAAGCTTACAGTCCTTATTGCGTTAGGCATGTTGCTACGCTCAACAATTGCTGTCGGTTATATGCTGGATACAAATCCGGAAAACGGTGATTTATTTTCAATCATGCTTTGTGATGGTCCTGCTGGCATTAATGCTATTGCCGGAATGACAGATAAAACAGATCCACATGCGCATCATCACGGGCATCATTCTCATGAACATCACTCTAATCATGAGAGTGATCATGATGAACATAATCATGCTGCATCACAAGATCATCCTATTTCAAGTTGTAGCTTCTGGTCAGCAAGCAGTCTTTCATTATTAGCTGACAGTTCTTTTATA
>JBMZNW010000288.1:0-2032 GCA_049619915.1 Gammaproteobacteria bacterium | reverse complement strand
AAACAGCAATAAATAATAATCTCGATTTTATGGTCATACGCAGTATTGCCGACAAAGCCGATATGGCTATTCCTGAAGCAGTATTAAATTATACCGATAATCTGGGGAATCCTGAGATTTTGAAGTTTATCGGTTCGTGTTTATCGAAACCGGGGCAAATTAAAGAATTATTAACATTAGCAAAATGTTATAAAAAAGCGCTAAAAACGTTGAATGACATTGCTGAGACATTAAAAAAACAGCATTTCTTCAATGCCTAAACTGCCTGTTTGATATAAAATGCCGCGCATTTATTAATGCAGTCCATTAGAAAATATTGCGATAAAAATAAGTGATGAAAATAAGTTATGAAACTAAGTAAAGAACAAATAGAAGAATTTAAATCCACCGGCTTCCTCGTCATCCGTAAACTTTACGACGAAGAAAAAATGAAAGAAATCACAGCATGGACGGAAGAAGTGACAAACTACCCAGAAAAACCGGGGCATGTCATGATGTATTTTGAGCAAAGCCAGCTGGAGCCTGGTAAACGAATTATTTCACGCATTGAAGACATTGAACCGTTTCATAAAGGCTTCAGTGAACTGTTTGTACAGGGCGATATTCAAAAAATAACGTCACAGTTGTTCGATGATGAAGCACTCTTATTTAAAGACAAAATCAATTTTAAAATGCCCGGTGCTGATGGCTTTAAAGCACATCAAGATGTACAGGCAGGTTGGGATCGTTATGCCAAGCTACATATTACTGCTTTAGTCAGTGTTGATGCTTCGACTAAGGAAAATGGCTGTCTGGAAGTGGCTAATGGATACAATAATGACGGATTGATTGGTGAACAGTGGAAACCTCTGGATGAAGACGGTCTCGATTATGTCGCATTACCAACAGAGCCCGGTGATGCTGTTTTCTTTGACTCTTTCGCACCGCATCGTTCTAAACCAAATCATACTGATGAAAAACGTCGCGTTCTCTATGTTACTTATAATGCCGCATCAGAAGGTGATCAACGTCGACAGTATTATGATGATAAACGTTTGAGCTACCCACCAGACATTGAACGTGAAGAGAGCAAAGAATACGTCTTCAGAGTTTAAAAAACTTTTTTAAAACACTGGTTGTTATTATATGAATGACATTCATTCATCTTCTTCTGAGCGTAATTCAATTAAATTTATACAGTTTATAGAACGCTATCGTCTGGCAATTATCTTTGCCTATATTGCGCTGACTGTATTTTCTATCTTTTATATAAAAGATCACCTTGGTGTAAATACTGACACGACAGATATGCTTTCACCGGATCTGGAGTGGCGCAAACTTGATATCGAATATGAAAAAGAGTTTCCTCAGTTCACGGACAACTTATTAATCGTTATAGAATCGAATACACCCGATCAAGCGAGTGACACAGCAGAAAAACTTCATGCCGCATTAAAAGATAACCCGAAATTAATCAGCGATATTTTTTATCCAAATCTATTGCCCTATTTTCGTCAGTCTGCTTTTTTATTTCTTGATACGGATGAATTACAAGACTTGGCCGATCAACTTGCAACAATACAACCTTTTCTAGGAACGCTATTAGCTGATAAAAACTTACGCGGTTTATTCAATATGCTTAGCGATGCACTGGAGTATAAGCAAGACGGTGAAGATATAGATCTGAAACCACTATTAACAGAGATCAATCGTGCTTTTCAAGACAAAGATTATTTTGTCTCCTGGCAAAAGTTAATGAGCGCGGATAACAATGAAAAACCGGTTTATAGAGAATTTATTGTATTAAGAACCTTAGAGTCTGAAGAAGAATTCTTGCCCGGTGAAGATGTCGTTAATCATGTAAGAACAACGATTGATGCATTAGGCTTAATTAATAATAACGTTAATATCCGATTAACCGGTGGCACAGCGCTTTCTTATGAAGAATTAAAAAGTGTTTCTAATGCGAATATTCAAGCGATTATTGCGTCATTTATTCTAGTTGCTATTGTTTTAATGATAGGTTTGGGCTCTGTCCGGTTGGTATTAAGCG
>JBMZNW010000287.1:0-2067 GCA_049619915.1 Gammaproteobacteria bacterium | reverse complement strand
TGTTCTAATTTTTTAACTAGGCGTCGCATATTATTGAAATTGCCATAACCGGTATCGCCATCAAGCAGGATAGGAATGGTGGTTGCATCAGACATGAACTCAAGCATATCGACAACTTGCGTCCAGCTTGCTTCATTACTATCTCGTACACCAAATTGTGCGGACAAAGCCAGACCACTGCCCCAGATTCCTTTGAATCCGGTTCGTTCGGCGATGCTGGCAGAAACACCATTATGTGCTTCCAAAATAAACTCAAGTTCATTTGACTCAAGTAGATTACGCAGTTGTTTACATTTACTTATATTTTTAGACATGTTTTACAGGTACTACTTTAATTATTAATGTTTGGCAGAATTTCGTTTTTTGCTCTCTCGATATCTTCCGGAAAATCTATTTCAATCCAGGGCACACCAGTGACATCTTCATAACCAAACTGTTCTGGATAGGTTTTGATTAAATCACGAATGGCTTCTTCATACGGCGTATCATTTTCACCTTTTGATAAGTAATCGCTGATTCTTCCGAGCAATGATGTGCCGATTAATTTATTAAATTTGAAAAAACCGACGGATTCACCCTGAATCTCAAATTCAAGATTATTGTCTATTTTTTTTCTGAATTCGTTAATTCTACCATTTTTATCGACACAAATTTTAACGGGTTCATCGCCCGGAATAAAACCACGATCGAGTAATAAACAATTTTCTATTTTTGTATTAACCAGTCGTTTAATCATCTCTGCATCGTAAAGTACATCCGCATCCATCAGAATAAATTCCGGTTCATTAAAAAGGATTTCCTGCGCGCAGTTCAAACTGATAATACTGCCTTCGGTAAATCTGTCATTATAAATAAAGTTTATTGGCAAAGCTGAATCTTGCAGATGAGCTTCAATCATTTCTGATTGGTAACCAGTAACAATCGTTAGTTCTTCAATTTGATTTTCTATTAAGATATCAATATGACGTTTTAATAAGCTTTTGCCTTCGAATTCGAGTAAAGATTTCGGTTTGTTGGCCGATGATTCACCGAGTCGATTGCCAATACCGGCGGCAAGAATAATAGCCTTCATAATGTTATTGCTTCATCCAGTGTGTTTGTTTGATGTGTGAAAAGAGAGTTGTGTCGTTTATCGACAACTATACGGATTTTTTTAAAAGTGACAATGTCAGATAAAACTCAATAAATTTTGCATAATATGTTTTAATTATATTATAGAAACTGATTATAAGTCGTTAATTTTTATCCATAAATGAAAATCCCTGAAAAACTTGGCAAATACGAAATAAAAGAGCAGGTCGGTCGTGGCAGCATGGGCGTGGTCTATAAGGGGCATGATCCGTTTTCTGATAAAGATGTCGCCGTAAAAGTGGCCATGTCTGAATCCTTAAATGATAAGGAATCCGGCGAGCGTTATCGTAAGATGTTTTTTAATGAAGCACACACGGCGGGAACCTTAAAGCATCCTAATATTGTCGATATTCTTGATGCCGGTGTTGAAGAATCGGAAGAGGGCGATCATTGTTATATTGTCATGGAATTGATTGAAAATGGCGACACGCTAAAAACCTATTGCAACTCAAAAAATCTTTTGCCTTTAGAAACGGTTGTTGAAATTATTTTTAAGTGTGCAAAAGCATTAGATTATGCACATCGCAATGGTGTAGTTCATCGTGATATCAAGCCAACTAATATTTTGATTGATAAAGATCGTGATGTGAAAATTGCAGACTTTAGTATCGCGCACTTAGTAAATTCAGATACTACCAGTACCATGCCGATGGGTTTTGTTGGCTCGCCACGTTATATGTCGCCTGAACAAGTTCAAGAAGATCAAATCACTAATCAAACGGATTTGTTTTCATTAGGCATTGTTATGTATGAATTATTAACGGGCAAGCATCCTTTTGCAGCAGATAGTTTTTCTCGTTTAATTCATATGATTATCAATGAAGAACATACGCCGCTTTCAACTCACCGGTCAGATGTGCCGGATATTCTGGAAAAAATAATCCATCATGCCTTACAGAAAAACCCTGAAAAACGATACAAGATGGGATTAAATTT
>JBMZNW010000286.1:0-2103 GCA_049619915.1 Gammaproteobacteria bacterium | reverse complement strand
GTCGACTTCGCCTTCTGCTTGTTCAGTGATGATTTCTTCAAAGCGCAAACGCTTAATGGAGAAATCTTCAGTTAAAACAAAGCGAATTGCATCACGCCAGATCATTGCCATTTGTGTCACACGTTTTCCCGCGCTTAAATGACTTAATACTTCTTTGCTTTCAAGTTCCTGATTTTTACAACGAACAATGTTTTTGCTTTCGCGAGTGTTCTGTAACTCACATTCATTATCAAGCTCAAACGTTTTTGGCGCAGTATCTTGTAACCAGTGCGTCATAATATTTGCTGCATCACCATGACACTTTAAAGGTACTACGGGCAGGCTGCCTAAGGTAGCGCGCAAATGATCCATAAATTCTTCAGCTTTGTTTGCACTAGCAGTATCAATAATCAACATTTTATGTTTTGGATCAAAGTAAGCATAAGTCAGGTAGGAGCGTGTTAATGCGCGCGGTAATAAAGAATGAATCACATCTTCTTTTAGGGTGCGTTTCTCTTTTCGATAAATAGGTCGGGTTTGTTCCTGTTCAAAGTCGCGCACCTTTTCTTCAACGACTTCATTTACCGCAGCCGGCGGTAATATTTTCTCCTGCTTACGCGCACAGATCATGACATAGCCGCCTGCTGCATGCGTAAACATCTCACTGTCATTTCCTAACGGCGAAACCCAGCCATAGCGAGAAAAATCCATATTTGCACAAGGACTAAAACTTTGTTCTGCCAATGCCTCTTCCAGTGCTTCCGGTGATATATCAATGTCTTTGGTGAGACGGTAAATGCGAAGGTTTTTGAACCACATAGTAATTATTATTTATTTAAAAAAGAGGCGGATTATCCCGTATCAATATAGAGCTAGGCAAGGGAATTTATTTTACTCGCAAGACCTTCAGCTGTGATAACCTTTTGTTTATGAAATCACCCGTTAAAAAATTACTCGAAACGCATAAAGAATTAATTCATATGGAAATGCAGAAAGTTGCATCGCATGTGCAACGTAATGAAAAAAATTCAGAATGGATAATTAATACCATTACATTAGATGGTTACGACGTACCATTTCGGTTTAAACGAAAAACAGAATATCGAAACCTGAAAGGCGCAAGAGTGAATTTGACTTATTACAGAACAGTAGAAAACGTCGGTGGTTTTGATATGGAGTTCATGAATGTTGTCAGGATCAAAAAGTCCTAGTCTATTATCATAAGCTATAATTTTAGACCATGACGCGTTTACGTAAATATTATTCAGGCAAAGATTTTCGTAAAGCACTTTCCATTGAAGAATTACGAAAAGTTGCACAAAGACGAGTGCCAAACTTTGCTTTTGAATATGTAGAAGGTGGTGCTGAAGATGAAAGCGCGCTTCATTGGAATCGTGATGCGTTTGATGCCATTCGACTAGCGCCAGCAACTTTAGTTGATACTAGTGCAAGACAACAAACAACAAGCTTGTTTGGACGAGAGATAAAATCACCATTAGTTATCGCGCCTACAGGGTTGAATGGCATGTTGACTCATCGAGCTGATATTGCATTAGCTCGCGCCGCTTCAAAGTTCGGCATTCCATTTAGTTTAAGTACTTTATCGAACGTACGCCTCGAAGACGTTGCAACAGAAGTTGGCGGCCGCCTTTGGATGCAGTTATATGTAATGAATGATCGTGAGATTACTCGTAACATCATTAGTCGTGCAGACAAGGCTGGTTATGAAGCACTGGTCTTTACTTCGGATGCCAATGTGTTCGGAAATCGCGAATGGGATCAACGTAATTATCGTAAACCCGCTAAACTCAATTTCCGCAATATGATTGATGTTGCACGGCATCCGAAATGGATATTCGATGTACTCATTCCTCATGGCGTGCCTCGCTTTGAAAATATTGTCGACTTTATGCCGCCGGAAGCACAGACCGCTCAAGCTGGTGTTGCTGTGGTTCCGAAATTGTTTGATGCGAAGATTTCTTGGAAAGATGTGGAATGGTTACGCGAGATTTGGCCAAGAAAGTTAATAATAAAAGGCATTTTAAATGTAAGTGATGCACGACGCGCAGCGGATTTAGGTTGTGATGGTATTGTTATTTCCAATCATGGTGGCAGGCAACTTGA
>JBMZNW010000285.1:0-2118 GCA_049619915.1 Gammaproteobacteria bacterium | reverse complement strand
ACAACGTTTACTAGGACAAGAAATAGAACATAAAGTTGTCAACGCCAGTATTGTCGGTGAAACAACCTTTGGCGGAGTGACGCGACTATTGTCGTTACTCGATAAATATCAGCCGGATATTGTTGTCATTGAACTTGGTGGTAACGACGGTTTAATGGGCGCGGATTTAAAAGATATTGAAAATAATTTAAGCAATATGGTGACTATGGCCAAACAAGCAGATAGTGATGTATTGCTAGTACCGATGCAAATGCCGCCTAATTATGGGAAGAAGTATACCGATGCGTTTGCCGCAATTTATGATCGCGTCGCAGAAAAAATGAAAGTATCTTTAGCGACATTTATTTACAAAGATATTGTTGAGGTACCCGGTTTAATGATGGACGATGGGATTCATCCTGTTGAAGCGGCGCACCCGATTATGTTGGATAATATATGGCCATCGTTATTGGAATTAATTAATAAAAAATAATATGAAATATTGTTGTTATTGCGCTGCTGAAGTCGTTTATGCCATTCCTGATGATGATAATCGCCATAGATATATTTGTCATAGCTGTGACACTGTTCATTATCAAAATCCGAAAATCGTAGCCGGTTGTCTTCCTGTATGGAAAGATGAAATTTTGTTATGTAAACGTGCGATTGAACCGCGTTTAGGTTGCTGGACATTGCCAGCCGGGTTTATGGAGTTAGGCGAAACGACTATTGAAGCAGCAATGCGGGAAACAATGGAAGAAGCCAATGCTCGAGTGAAAGTTCAGGGTCTTTTTTCTGTCTTCAGTCTGCCTTATATCGGTCAGGTCTATATGATGTTTCGGGCAGAATTACTCGATCTCGATTTTTCTGCTGGTGTCGAAAGTCTGGACGTTCGATTATTTAAAGAAGAAGAGATTCCATGGGATGAACTTGCATTCAGAACAATACGAGAGACATTAAAGTCATATTTTGAAGATAGAAAAAAAGGTGCTTTTTCTTTACATACTGGCAATGTTTTAAAGACAGAAGCCGGTTATGAATTTGTCCCGACTTTGCTTTAGTCTTTTTAGACTTCTACCCAAGCGCCATTACTGGCTTCGTAAGTTTTTCCATCAACAGCAATACGATCGCCATTTTCGTATGCTTCGTCGTTCCAGAAACATTGAACGCCTTCTACTGTTAATACAGTTGCATCATCGTCTACAGGCCCTTTAATTGTTGATGTTTTCTTTGCTGGATCAGCGGCTTCAACTGCTTTTGGATCTGACATAGCTTCCTCCTGTGTAGATTATGTCTCTATAATAATGGCGGAATCACAATTCTTCCAGCAATCATAAATATTATTTTAGCTTAGCTTTATTACTGATGGCGTTCAGAATAGTGTGGCTGGACTCCGTATCACAATCAAAAGTTTCGCTATTATCTATGTTTGCGGCTGTTGCTTTATCCAGACTGCATAAACAAATAAAGCCAGTGTCATTCAGCAGGCCGCTAATTTCTGCAATGTTTCCTGCCAGTTCTTTTTCATCCAGAACAACACAAGCATGACCCATATCGAATAACAGTCGTTCTACTTCGCGCGCTGTTTGTGAATTATTTTTACCTATGAGGCAGGCAGTAAAAGATTGCTGGCCATAACGGGCGATGCGTTCTTCTTCAGTAACAGGTAATAATTCATCATTTTCAATCGCACCAATAATCATCCCTGCCGCGACAGTAACGTTTGTTAAGCGATCAATAATAATGAACGCGCCGGAGCCCTGACTTAACTGATAGGAATCAAAAGGAATAGAAGCGGTCAGCGTGACATCACAATGACCAATTTCATTCAGGTTTAATTCTTCAGCATCAGACTCTTCCAATGTATTAACGTCGATTCGATGATTAATCTTTGATACCGAACCGTTGATGAATTTTGTGCCAACTTTAATATAGTATTGTTTACCAACCGTCATGGCTTGTTCAGTCATCCAGACAATCTTGGCATTAAACTTGTTGCTGATGAGTGGTAAGTCATCACTGTGAGCAAGCATATCACCGCGGCTCACGTCGATTTCATCTTCTAGTGTTAGGGTAATTGCCATCGGCGGGAAGGCTTCTTCTAACTCACCTTCGTTAGTTACAATCGCTTTAACTTTG
>JBMZNW010000284.1:325-2191 GCA_049619915.1 Gammaproteobacteria bacterium | reverse complement strand
GCCTGTCCGACGCTGGCACTTAAGCGTTGCGATAAACTGCCTAAACGTTTTTCAACGATTGCTAACCAGTCACGTAAATTATCAGCGCGGGAAAAGAATTGTGCATCTTGTTCATTTGGATCAGATAAACGTTTTAAATATTGTTCAAGCGCATCAATACCTTTTTGATATTCGCGCTCTGTTGCTGGCAAGATCCAGGACTCTGAATCAAAATGAAATTGCGGATCAGCAATCATTAAATCCTTATCTTCTATCGATTGCGTTTGTGAACGACTAAAATCATTACGCATAGAACGCGCTAAATCCCTTAACTGAGTTAACACACCAAATTCCCAGTTCGGAATATTATCCATAAAAATACTCGGTGGCATGATGTCATTACTCAAATAACCACCACGCTTATGCAGCAAAGTATCTGCAACTTCGACCATTGCTGTTGTCGTCACATATCCTGTGACGTAATCGGAACTACCTTGATTGCGGTACTGACTTCGTTGTTTAACATCGAATAAATCCGGTTCAGTATCCCAATAGATCATTAACGCGAACATAATGACTAAAAGAACCAGTAAACCTACGGCAATCGATTTAACTAGCGGTTTATTTTCGTTCAAGATTTCCATGTTATCCCTTATGTATTTTATAGACTGACTATATTAGGCCAGACTTGGAAAATTCAAGCTACTTTCTTTCTAAACATATAATAAATATAGAGTTTTTATTGAAAATAATGAGTAAATTTTTCCGTCATTACGCCGATAAAGTATTTATGCAAAGCTTATATGATGGGGAATGAGCATGAAAATAACCAAAATCTTAATGTTGAGTTTGTCTGTTTTTATCAGCACGCAGGCACAGGCACTGAATCTTATTCAAACGAAAGAATCCGTTGGAGAAGAACTCTACGATACTAGGAGCTGTAATGATCTTTATATGGAAGCATCAGCTCTCGAGAAACAATCTTTCTCTTACGAAGCAGGTAAAGGTGAACGAACTCAAATTGCCAGTGTTGTCAGCACTGTCTTTGCTCCTGCACTTTATTTAGCAGGCTACAGTGTATTTCAGGATTTCAAAACAGGCATTGATGCAAAATCTACCTTCGCCAAAATTGAAGAAGTACGCTATCGAATGGCTGAAAAGCGCTGTTTTGCAAAATAATATTCACAAGAAATAACAAAACCCTCATTTTAAAAAGTAAATAGTGAATATTTTGTTGAATATTCACTATTACTGATCTATTCTTCCTCACTATGAAAAACACTGCCGAAATTTACGACAAAAAAGATACTGCGACTTTGATCCTCGAAGCAGCAGAAAGACGTTTCAGCGAATACGGTTATAACAAAACGACCATGGCGGAAATTGCTGAAGATGCGGGCATGTCTGCTGCCAACCTATATCGCTATTACAAGAATAAAGAAGACATTGCAGCGGCCTGTTCAAAATGCCACATGAATGAAAAGGCAGAAGCGCTGAAAGAAATCGTTAGAAATAAAAATTTAACCGCAACTGAGAAGCTGGAAAAATATGTTATAGCAACGCTACATGCAAGTCAGGATGCGGCTTTAGAGAATAAAAAGATTGATGAAGTCTGTGCTGAAATAATGAAAAGCAATTCGGAAATGATACACAACAAAATTGCGAACAGCAGAGCATTATTAGTTGAAATCTTGGCGCACGGTAATCAATCGGGCGAATTTAATGTTGATGATTTGAACGATACGGCAATCGCAATAAATGCCTGTCTTGTTGTTTTTGACGTACCGATGTTCATGTCGCTTTATACGAAAGAACAATTTGAAGAAAAGGCATATTCAGTTATTAGACTGATACTTTCAGGACTAACGAAGTAAAAAAATTTGCACC
>JBMZNW010000284.1:0-315 GCA_049619915.1 Gammaproteobacteria bacterium | reverse complement strand
GAGTAAATATTTTACAAATTATTCATTATTTACAATATTAACGAAGAGATAAAATTATGAACTGGCTAGAAAAAAGTTACCCGAAGTGGTTATTGGAACATCGCTGGTTAGTTATCTTTTTATCACTGCTTCTTGTTGCAGCAGCAGCAAGTGGCGGACGCTTGCTCAGTTTTACCACAAATTATCGCGTCTTTTTCAGTGAAGATAATCCACAGTTATTGGCTTTTGAAGCACTGGAAAAAACGTATGTGCAAAACGATAACGTCTTGTTCGTACTTGCCCCTGAAAACGGCAATGTTTTTAGCAAAGAAACGT
>JBMZNW010000283.1:238-2197 GCA_049619915.1 Gammaproteobacteria bacterium | reverse complement strand
CTGCTGTCATGGGTGCCGGTTTAGGGAAAGATGTTGCCATGATTACCGACGGTCGTTTCTCCGGCGGCTCGCACGGCTTTATTATTGGTCACGTTGCGCCAGAAGCTCAAGAAGGCGGCCCTATTGCCTTAGTTAAAGATGGCGACACTATTATTATTGATGCGACTAAAAATTCGATTGATGTTGATATCACTGATGAGGAAATGGCAAAGCGTAAAAGCGAATGGGTTATGCCTGCTTATAAAGCAACACGAGGAACGCTTTATAAATATATCAAGAATGTGAAGTCAGCCTCAGAAGGTTGTGTAACTGACGAATAATATTATAAAACGCTTATGACACTTGCTGCATAATCATGGTTTTTAATAGTTTTACATTTCTATGCACCTCTAACAGCCATGGATTGACTTTCAATGCCTGCTCAAATGAATTAAGTGCCAGATCGAACTGTTGTAATTCCAGATAACATAAACCACGTCCGGATAACGCGCCAAAATGGCGCGGTTCCAGTTTCAATGTTTCTTCGATATCAGCAAGTGAAGCTTGATAATCGCCCATTAGATAATGAATGGTTGCACGTTTGTTCCAACCTTCCGCAAAGTCAGGCGCGAGTTCGATGACTCGAGTGAAATATTCAAGCGCAGCTTGGGGATTCTGGTTTTGCATCGCCATATCGCCTTTGACATACAGTTGATTTATTTCACTGCTGTCGTGTGCGGCCCAAATTTGCCAAATACTCGAAGATAAAAACTGCGCCTGATTTGGGCTGGAAATGTTCTTTAACTCAACAAATAAAGCCTCAAGACGTGGGTCATTTTGATCAGCACGCACAATAGATGCGGCCAAGACTGTAGAAATGGTCAATAAAATAGTAAAAGTTTTTTTCATCGCTATATTTAAATATGGTTCATAAAACAGCCATATTCAAGCACCGATAAAAGTTTATTTATAAATCAATCCTTTACAATCAGGAAAAGACAAAACTAATTTCCTAGCCAGCCGCCTGTTGCCTGTATCGGTGTCATATCATTTTCTTTATTGACCCATGCTGACACCGCCATCTTTGGTGCGGTCTCAACGATATCCGGCAATTCCGTCATCACTGTATAAGCTGTTTCGTTTTTATAGAGTGGTATTGTTTTATAACCTAACACCGTGAAATCATGTTTTAATTCTTTGCCGTGATTCTCACCAGATTTAACATCTGTATTAATATCAAAACCTAATACGGCTATATTCAAAATCAGCTTATTATTTTTTAGATTTTTTACTGGCTTAAAATCTGCCATCAATTCCATATCTTTAATATTTAGCTTTAATTGTCCTACTTCTTTATTGGAATCGACATTTAATTTTCTCAATCCGAAAAATGAGCGCCATTCTTCACCATTTAATAAAAAACCCGGCGTGTATACTGTTTTCAGATTTTTTGAACGCGCATATCTCCGTTGCCTTGCTGAATATTCCGGCGAAGAAAACCGATCTTCCCAACCAATGTAATTCCAATAATCAACATGAAAAGCAATAGGAATTAATGAACTCCATAGACCTGGGTGTGCTTTAAGCTCGCTAAGATATCTATCTGCTGGCGGACAACTACTACAGCCTTCAGAGGTATAAAGTTCAAGCAAACTCGCCTGAGTATTTGGACTAGTGATTGTAATTTCAGCTTGTACTGTCGAACAAAATAAGAGGAATAAAAATAAAGAGCGTGTTTTAATCATAATTTCTACTGTCTGTGTGTGATGCCGATTTGACTAGTAAACACTGCTAATGTTCAATACTTTTAAATAATAATGAATCTAAGCTATGACTCAATTTGAACAGTTCTGGGCCAGTATTGTTAACCTGCTTTGGGGTTTACCGCTGGTTGTTTTTATTCTTGCTGTAGGCATTTACTTTTCAACTATTTCGCGTCTATTACCACTTAGAGGTTTTTTTCATGCCTTTGCTGTTTTA
>JBMZNW010000283.1:0-228 GCA_049619915.1 Gammaproteobacteria bacterium | reverse complement strand
TCAGGTAAATACGATAAAAAAGACGCGCCGGGTGAAATTTCTCACTTCCAGGCATTAACCGTAGCGCTGTCTGGCACAATTGGTATGGGCAATATTGCCGGTGTTGCAATTGCTATCAGCATGGGCGGCGCTGGCGCGATATTCTGGATGTGGGTCGCTGGTTTATTCGGCATGATTATTAAATTTTTCACCTGTACGCTTGCCTGCTTATACCGTAAGCAAGATGAA
>JBMZNW010000282.1:0-2215 GCA_049619915.1 Gammaproteobacteria bacterium | reverse complement strand
GTTCAGAAACAAAATACGACTCCGGTTCCGGCTGGCCCAGTTTCTGGGAGCCTATCGAGTCATCATCGATAAAAACAGAAGCTGACACAAGCCACGGTATGCAAAGAGTCGAGGTTATGTGTAACGAGTGTGACGCGCATCTGGGTCATGTATTTGAAGACGGGCCGCAACCAACAGGCTTACGCTATTGTATAAACTCAGTTTCGCTGAAATTAGAACGAGATTAGTTTTTATTAAGCTGAGATATTAACTTGTTTTCATTTCAGATGGTGTAAACCAAGCTAGTTTCTCATGCAGAGAAACGACTTCACCGATAATAATCATGCTCGGTGCTTTAACATCATGCTTTTCAGGGATTGAAGGTAGCTCTTTCAGCGTAGAGATGTAAACACATTGTTCGCTAGTTGTAGCTTGTTGCACGATTGCCGCAGGCGTGGTTTCCGCTAAACCATGTTTAATTAATTCATGACTTAATATATTCAATCCATGCGTCCCCATATAAACCGCTATTGTTTGCTGCGGTTGAACTAGAGCATTCCAGTTTAAGTTGCTTGTTCCGTCTTTTAGGTGCCCGGTAATAAAAACACAGGATTGCGCATAATCACGATGCGTTAATGGAATACCCGCATACGAAGCGCAACCACTGGCCGCGGTAATCCCCGGTACAACTTGAAAAGGAATATTATTTTCAGAGAGCAAATCAATCTCTTCACCACCACGACCAAAAATAAACGGGTCACCACCTTTTAGCCTTAATACACGCTTTCCCTGCTTTGCTAAATCGACTAACAGCTGATTAATTTGATCTTGCGGTAACGCATGTTTACTACGTTCTTTGCCAACATAAATTCGTTCAGCATCTTTGCGGACTAAATCAACGATAGCTGGCGCTACTAGACGATCATAAAGTACGACATCGGCCTGCTGCATTAACCTTAAAGCGCGAAACGTTAATAAATCCGGATCACCTGGTCCTCCACCCACTAAATAAACTTCGCCAATGGACTCAATATCGAGTGATTCTTGATCCAGTTGTTTTTCAAGTAATGCCAATGCGTTTTTTTCCTGGCCGGCATATAGCATTTCAGCAACCGAACCCTGTAAAACATGTTCCCAAAAATAGCGACGTTGTTTTATCTCGGGAAAGCGTTGTTTTACTTTATCTCTGAAACGGGCAATTAAATGTGCCAGTTTTCCATAACTTGAAGGAATCAGTGTTTCCAATCTTGCGCGCAGCAATCTAGCCAAGACAGGTGAAGCACCGCCTGTCGAAACAGCGACAATAACCGGACTACGGTCAACAACCGAAGGCATAATGAATGAGCCTAAACTTGGATTATCAACAACATTAACCAGAATTTGCCTCGCTTTCGCATGCTCAGCTATTTCACTATTCAATTGCACATCGTCTGTAGCAGCAATAACCAGCTCAATATTATCCAAACAAGATTCATCATAATGTTGATTTAAATGATGAATTTTCTCTTCCTGTTTCAATTTATTTAATGATGTTTCAATTTCTGGCGCGACAAGAAAAACCTTTGCTTCGGCTGCCAATAATTGTTGCGTTTTTCGAACTGCGACATTACCCCCGCCGACAACCAGACAAGCTCGATCTTTAAGTTTTAGAAATATTGGAAAACTGTGCATCTAACTGATTTTACTGAGTTTTAAGTAGTTTAATTAAATAATTTGAATCAATGTTGTTATAAATTTATGACATTCAAAACCGATAAGAAAATGCATCAGGTGAAATACATAAAAAAACCTGTTTCAGCATAAAGTTTTAGCAAATTTACCCGATATAAAAAGTAACTCTTGGTTGAAGGCAGATATGGGCAAAATTTTGAATTATCAGAATGATTTTAACAGCAAAACAAACTATCGCTACAAAGCAATGGATATAAGGAGAAAACTGTGGATTTAGCTACCCTCATCGGCTTTCTGGCAGCAGCCGGTATTATTATGGCTGCAATTGTACTCGGCGGCGATCCGGGTATGTTTTTCAATGTTCCTTCGTTACTTGTTGTTTGTGGTGGAACAATTGGTGCTGTACTTATGCAATTTAGTATTGGCCAGTTTTTGGGTGCCATGAAAGTCGGCATGAAAGCTTTGTTTAATAAACTTGCTTCTCCAAAAGAACTAATTGAAACAACCATCGACTTGGCCAATACCGCACGTAAAGGTGGTTTACTTGCTCTTGAAGAAAAAGACA
>JBMZNW010000281.1:0-2220 GCA_049619915.1 Gammaproteobacteria bacterium | reverse complement strand
TATTGTTAATAATGTGAAATGCTTCTTTAACCTTTGGTCATTGATATCAATAAAATAACGAACAGAACAACCATACCAATGGGTATTAACGCGCCTTGCCAATCCGGATTCTCTGCTTTGCGACTGTCTTCCATCGCTTGTTTTGCGCCTGGCCCAAAGAAAAAAATGACCGCGACTATGGCCAGTGCCACCAGCACTTGTTCCCAAACCGGCATAATCCTGTATTCCTCTTTTAAAAAATCTTAGTATAACTTTGATTGCAATTTTGGTCACAATCTATACAGCATATTTTCACTGTTTTTAGCGGCGCTCATCCATTAAACTCAACAGATAACAATAAAAACATGAATTGATATGGATCATAGTGCACTCAATGAAGGTCTGACATTATTAGCTTTATCTGTATTTGCGGTCTGGATATTTAAACGCATTAAATTACCCGCAGTTCTCGGTTATTTACTGGTTGGTACATTAGTAGGTCCTTATGCGCTTGGCTGGTTACCAGAGCATGAGAGTATCCAGCTGCTGGCTGAAATCGGCGTCGTCTTTCTTCTTTTTATGATCGGTCTTGAGTTTTCATTATCAAGATTAATCGCGATGAAATCGACAGTTTTTGGTCTCGGTAGTATTCAAGTCATTATATCTACTGTTTCGGGAGGTATTATTGCCTGGCTGACCGGCATAGATTGGCAAGGCGCGCTTGTTGTCGGTGGCGCTTTAGCACTTTCATCAACAGCAATCGTTGCCAAACAATTATCAGACCAATTAGAAACGCAAGCGCGTCATGGACAACTTGCTCTCTCTATTCTGCTATTTCAAGATCTTGCTGTCGTGCCATTACTTGTGGTTATTCCGATTCTAAGTACCGCAAGTGAACAATCTTTATTGTCGCCTCTACTGATAGCATTAACTAAAGGCACACTTGCTGTATTTATCATATTTCAGATTGGCCGCAGGTTGTTACGACCTTTTTATCATTTAGTTGCTGACACTCATTCCGCTGAAATATTTACCCTGGCAACATTATTTATCTCTCTAACAGCAGCGTGGTTAACGAATCATTTGGGACTTTCACTCGCGTTAGGTGCTTTTTTAGCTGGCTTGATGTTGAGTGAAACGGAATACAAACATCAAATCCTGGCAGATATAAGACCGTTTAGAGATGTATTGATGGGATTATTTTTTATCAGTGTCGGCGCACAACTTGATACAACTGTCCTTTTAGAAGAATGGTTCTGGATAGGACTGTTAACACTAGGACTGATTGCCGGTAAAGGATCAGTCATCGTTATTTTAACTCGAATTTTTAAATATGAACTGCCCACTGCATTTAGAACAGGTTTATTACTCGGACAAGCTGGTGAGTTTAGTTTTGCAGTACTCGTTGTTGCCATTAGTAATAGTCTGATTACTCTTGAAGAAGCTCAACCCATCATCGCTGCCACTCTACTCAGCATGTTAATTACGCCTGTATTGATTCGTTATAACAGTAATATTACCGATTATATTTTTCGTGGTAGTTATAAAAGTGGATCTAATATCCCTCCGAAAGAACTTACCGCTGCCTGCGAAACATTATCTAAACATGTCATTATTTGTGGCTTTGGCCGAATTGGACAAAATTTGGCGAATATTCTTCGAGAAATGAAAATCGAATATGTAGCGATGGACATGGATCAAAGCCTTGTTAGACAAGCCTGGGAAGCCGGTGAAAATGTTTTTTTTGGTGACAGTACGCATACAGAAATTTTAAAAAAAGCAGAACTTGCACGGGCAAGCGCATTATTGATTACCTTTGATGATGCACATATTGCTGAGCATGTTATTAGCAGTGCTCGTTCAATCAACAAAGACATAGCGATTATTGTGCGTAGTAAAGATGAACAACATATGGATGATTTACATAATGCCGGTGCAAGTAATGTTGTCCCCGAAAGTTTTGAAGCGAGCATGATGTTGGCGATACATGTATTGCAAAACCTGAATATTCCTACTGATAAATCTATGAACTTTGTTGAACAAGCTAGAAAAGATGAATATCACTTATTGCGCGGCTATTTTCGCGGCGAAGAATCGCTGGCTATCGATGAAGTATATGGTTTGCACTTACATACAGTAATATTATTACCTGATAGTCATGCAGTTGGTAAGTCAATAACTAATATTAAATTTAAAGAATTGAAAACAACATTAGTAAAACTAAGAAGACGAAAAAATATA
>JBMZNW010000280.1:0-2230 GCA_049619915.1 Gammaproteobacteria bacterium | reverse complement strand
CTTACTCATTTAGCACACCCCATAAAATAGTTTAGATACGGTCTTAAACAGTGACGACAATCTTGCCTTTCTGTTGGTTGGTTTCCATATAAGCTTGTGCGTCAGCAATCTCATCAAGACTAAAACGGCGCTCATCAATAATTGGCTTTAAGTCACCCGATTGAAGTTTATTAAATACATATTCAGCGGCTTCTGCACATAATTCTGCTGACTGGGTTAATTCAAACAAGGTATAACCGCGCACGGTTAATGCTTTCGCAAGCGCTGGAAACAAAGGAAACGGAGTAGGTTCTGGAGATAAGGCTCCATACTCGTAAATACTTGCTCCTGGCGCCGCTGCTTCTGCAAGCTCGGCTAATCCAGGTCCAGCAACCGGGTCAAAAATTAAATTTGCCCCTGCGCCTGATGTAATTTCCATCACTCTTTCAACCAAGTTTTCTTCATCAGTAACAATAACGTGATCAGCGCCAGCATCTAGAATAAATTGTTTTTTATCCGCACCACGAGTTGTCGCAATCGCCAATGCGCCTGTTGCTTTCGCTAGCTGGATTGCGGCCAAGCCAACACTACTACTGGCAGCCGTTACTAGCACAACATCATCTTTTTTCATTTTTCCGTAATGGATTAACGCACCGTACGCGGTGAGGTATTGCATCCAGATTGCAGCACCTTCAGCCGCAGAAAGATTATCGGGATAATGCGCCACAGCACTAACAGGCAAGATAGCAGCCTCACCATAAACACCATACTGAGACATTGAGAATGCCGGAATACTGCTTACCCGGTCGCCTATTTGAAAGCCTTCGACACCGGGACCCACTGCATCAACAATACCTGCAGCTTCATAACCTAATTTAGAAGGTAATTCAGGCGACTCTAGATATTGTCCATTTCGAAACATAACTTCAGCGCGGTTCAATCCGATTGCCTCAACTTTGATACGAAGCTCGCCTTCTTGCGGTTCTACTAATGGTAATTCTTCAAGCTTGAGAACATCGGCTTGGCCTACTTCATGAAAACGAACAATTCTTGGCATTAGAAATAACTCCTATTTATATCAATTTTATTTCAGCAAAATATATGGAAATCGCGTGCAGGCATTTTAAGCCTAAACTTGTTATCTATTCTTTAACAGATCCTTAAGATTCGCAAACGGTTTGCCGGTACTACGTTCTTTTTCAAGCTCATTACTCGCTGCAATCGTCGCATTATCTGCATCGAGATATTTCGCATGCTCGTGATCATGGCAATAAACGCACAAGAGTTCCCAATTACTTCCATCTTCAGGATTATTGTCATGATTATGGTCTTTATGATGAACGGTTAATTCAGTCAGGTTTTCGCGAGTAAATTCCCGTTTACATTTCCCACAGATCCACGGATACAGCTTCAGTGCTTTATCACGATAAGAATGCCCTCTTGCCTCGGCATTGCGTCTTGATTCGGCAACGACTTTATTAAGCTTATCCATATAATTTTAATGACAATCTTGATCGAGAAGTAAGCTGGCTTGAAGGTTAATCAATTCATCAAACAGCTTTAGCTGCTTTAACAAGCACTCTGTTGAAGGCTCACTTTTCAACAAACATTCTTCAGCATATTCAAAAATGGCACATTGGGCAGGAAGCGGTTTAGTATGCTCTAGCAACTCTTTCATTTTTGGCAGAAATATCCATTGTAACCACTGCTCAAATTTGAGCGTATCCATACAAAACGGAATACGGCTGCTTAAATCAGTCTCAGCTGGTCTGTTTACATCCCACTTTCCGTGAATACGGAGGCTGGCTTCAACTTCGAGTAAAACGTCAGCAATTCGGCTAGGAATGTCGTGCATGGTCTGAATTATAAGCAAGTTTTCTCACTTCGTCAGAGCAAGCCAGACTAAGCAAAAGCTCAACAAATCGGCTTTGCCCAAGGCTCTCCGATTTTTATCCGTATGGATGACGTATTTTTGTCTATTTTCCGCATTATTTTCACCGAAATTACGCCCTAAAAGTTCACATATTTCGTCATTCTGGTTTATACTCCGCCCGCCAGTTTGTACGTCAATGCGGTCATCTCAGCAATTTTTCAGTAGATGTGAGTATTTGGAAGCGCTAGTTTTCAAAACATAGTGCAGGGGCAGTAATCGAATTCAATAATTTAACTTTACATAGAGTAGAACAATGACTGATTTATCGAAGTATAGAAATATAGGTATTTTCGCACACGTTGATGCGGGTAAAACCAC
>JBMZNW010000279.1:0-2231 GCA_049619915.1 Gammaproteobacteria bacterium | reverse complement strand
AAAATTGTTCAGGTCTAGATAATGATTCCCAAACAACAGGTAAAAATGTTGCGCGTTTATTATTTTTAGCAATGATTAAACCATCAATGTTAGGACGAAGCTGATTTAATAAATCCTGTTCATCTTTGAAAGGAAAGGGTTCAGCAGGTGTTAAGATCGATAAGCTTATTTCAATTTGTTTATATTCTTCTTCAGTTAATGGTTTAAAACGAGGATCAGAAAACGCAGCGGCATGTGCATATTTAGCGACGGCATCAATTAATGACAGGTGTGCTTCATTTGTACCTATGCAGCCGCGTAATTGACCGTTCAATTTTAATGTGACAAATACGGCATAGTTTGTTTTTAATGTTTCCGATAAATCCATTGCATCAATATTAAATGCTTTTTCCAGGTTTAAACTCTGTTTAATACTGTTATGCATAACATCGAAAACAATAGCTTTATCGCTATCATTTAAAATGTTGTCATTGTTTTCAAACAAGGCATAAGCACCGTAACCGACAACACGATCTTTGCTGCCGGCTGTGTCGCCGGAATTGCGTAAATCAACCGTTTGTATTGTCATGTTCTTTTCTTGAGCCAGCTTTAATAAACCGCGCATCGGCATACAACCACAAGCTTGTTTTGAACCTATGTGTTCATAATCAAACTTTTCTATTAATTCTGTTGTATGACTATCTGTCTTATTTGCTGTTTCATAATTTAAAAAATGACTTAAGTCAGAACTAATGACGATCAAGGTTTCATCATTTCCCCAAAGTTCCTTAAGAATAGTCGCAACTTGTTCAGGAGCAGCATTGCTAACCAGAATAGGTAAAAGCACAAAGTCGTTTAATACTTTTTGTAAAAAAGGAATATGAACTTCAAGACTGTGTTCTTGTGTATGTGCTTCATCAATGTAATCAACAAAAGAATGCGAACTAATTTTTTTCAGACTTTCTGTATCTATCGAAACATTACCTAATGGCGAAGAAAAATGTGTATTGCTCGGTAAAGCAATACCGTTTACATAAACCCGATGCGTTGGACCGAGTAATACAACGCGTTTAATCTTGTCTTTTACCTGTTCTAGATTGGAATAAACGCTGGCGGCAGTTTGACCAGAATAAATATAGCCAGCATGCGGCGCAATGATAGCTTTCGGTATTGTAATCTTGACTGAATCATTGACCGCATACTGGGAAAGAAACTTTTCCAGCATATTATTCAATTCGCTGGCTTGTTTAGGATAAAAACTGCCTGCAACGGCAGTTGGTCGGATTGAAATAGCTTGATTCATTGAAGTTTGGTTCAAATATATTAATTAGTTTCTATTAAATTATAGGACTAATATTAACCTATAGTCATTTGTTGATAGAAAAATGCAAACGAATACAGTTAAAACGAAATACTGGCATAAACTCGATGATGGGCGAGTTCAGTGTGATCTATGTCCGCGCGAATGCAAGCTAAAGAATGGTCAATCCGGGCTTTGTTTTGTCCGTGCCTGTATGAATGATGAGATTGTATTAACAACTTATGGCCGTTCCAGTGGTTTTTGTATTGATCCTATTGAAAAAAAGCCGCTGAATCATTTCTATCCCGGCACCCCCGTGCTTTCATTTGGTACAGCAGGTTGTAATTTGGCCTGTAAATTTTGCCAAAACTGGGACATTAGTAAATCGCGGCAAATGGACACACTGGCTGATGCCGCGAGCCCAAAAACGTTGGCATTGGCAGCGAAAAGAACAGGCTGCAAAAGTATTGCCTTTACTTATAACGATCCTGTTATTTTTCATGAATATGCGATTGATGTTGCACAAGCCTGCCATGAACAGGATATAAAGACCGTTGCTGTGTCCGCCGGTTATGTTATGCCGGAACCGAGAAAAGAGTTCTATCAATATATCGATGCCGTCAATATTGACCTAAAAGCATTTACAGAAGATTTTTACCATAAGATAACGGGCAGTCATTTAGCGTCACTGAAATATATAAAACAGGAAACCAATGTCTGGTTAGAAATAACAACATTGATTATTCCGGGCGAAAACGATTCGGAAAAAGAAATGAATGAAATGACTGAATGGATTTTTACCGAATTAGGGCCGGATGTGCCGTTACACTTTTCCGCCTTTCATCCAGACTGGAAAATGCGAGACAAATCTAGAACACCGTTACAAACGCTAAAAAAAGCGAGAAGTATTGCGATATTGAATGGCTTGGATTACGTCTATACCGGTAATGTG
>JBMZNW010000278.1:0-2238 GCA_049619915.1 Gammaproteobacteria bacterium | reverse complement strand
ATATGTCAGAGCCTTCGTAAATCATCAACGGCTCTGATTCACCATTAATCACACCTTCATCAATAACGACTTTACTAACGTTGTCCATAGAAGGTAGATCATACATGGTATCTAATAACACATTTTCCATGATTGAACGCAATCCACGCGCACCGGTTTTACGCTCCATAGACTTTCTAGCGACAGCACGTAAAGAGTCTTCACGAAATTCAAGTTCACAGCCTTCCATATCAAATAACCGAGTGTATTGCTTGGTAATTGCATTTTTAGGCTCTTGTAAGATTTGCAAGAGTTGCTCTTCATCAAGTTCAGACAATGTTGCCGCGACAGGTAAACGACCGACAAATTCAGGAATTAGACCGTATTTGATCAAATCTTCTGGTTCGACAGTATGAATGACTTCACTGACACTCTTCTTATCATCCTTACCTTTCACTTCGGCAGAAAAGCCAATACCACCCTTTTCTGAGCGTTCACGGATAATTTTATCAAGTCCGGCAAAAGCACCACCACAGATAAACAGAATATTTGCCGTATTAACCTGTAAAAATTCTTGCTGTGGATGTTTACGTCCACCTTGAGGCGGAACAGAAGCGATGGTTCCTTCAATCAGTTTCAATAATGCCTGTTGTACACCTTCGCCAGAAACATCACGGGTAATTGATGGGTTATCTGATTTGCGTGAAATCTTGTCGATTTCGTCTATATAGACAATACCCGTCTGCGCTTTATCAACGTCGTAATCACATTTCTGTAATAGTTTTTGGATGATATTTTCAACATCTTCGCCTACATAACCTGCTTCAGTTAATGTTGTTGCATCAGCAATGGTAAAGGGCACATTCAGTAAGCGCGCCATTGTTTCGGCCAATAGAGTTTTACCACTACCTGTTGGACCGATTAAAAGGACATTACTTTTTGATAATTCAACGTCTGACTTTTTAACACCCTGCTCAAGACGTTTATAGTGATTGTATACAGCAACAGAAAGAATTTTCTTTGCTCTGTTCTGACCAATAACGTATTCATTCAAAATCTTGTTAATTTCATGTGGCGTAGGTAATGAAGAACCAACACCGCTAACAGATTTCTCCTGAATTTCTTCGCGAATGATGTCATTACATAGTTCGACACATTCATCACAGATAAATACAGAAGGACCGGCAATTAGTTTTCTAACTTCATGCTGGCTCTTACCACAGAAGGAACAATATAGCAGGCGATCACCGTCGCCATTTTTACCCTCTTTATTATCAGTCATTATTTACTCCTGATAGTATTAAATAAGTTATTCTGATTCTTTATCGGCCTCTTTAGCATCATCTTCAGGCAAACTTGCTCTTTCATTAAGGACACTATCAATTAGGCCATAATCTCTCGCCGCTTCCGCACTCATAAAGTTGTCACGGTCAGTATCTTTTTCGATAGTTTCAATCGATTGTCCTGTGTGATGCGCTAGAACCTTATTGAGACGCTCACGAATATACAAAATTTCTTTGGCATGTATGTCGATATCGGTTGCTTGTCCCTGAAATCCGCCTAAAGGCTGGTGAATCATGACGCGGGAATGAGGCAAGCAAAAACGTTTACCTTTTTCACCGCCAGCTAATAATAATGATCCCATACTAGCTGCTTGCCCAAGACACATCGTACTCACTTGAGGCTTAATAAACTGCATGGTGTCATAAATCGCCATACCTGCAGTTACCGCACCACCAGGAGAGTTAATATAAAAATGGATATCTTTATCCGGATTTTCTGATTCCAGAAAAAGCAGTTGCGCCACAATGACATTGGCAACATTGTCTTCAACCGGTCCAACCAGAAAAATGATTCGTTCTTTAAGAAGTCGTGAATAGATATCATAAGAGCGTTCACCCCTAGACGATTGTTCAACGACCATTGGCACTAAATTGAGTGCTTGAGTTTCAATATTATTCATAACAATTTATATCGACATGACCTGTAATAACTTTAGGCAGCAGTCTGCCCTTTATTCATAATTTCGTCAAACGTGCACGCTTTGTCAGAGACAGTCGCATTCTCCAAGACCCAGTCAACAACACTATCTTCGAGAGCTAATGATTCAACTTCTGCTAGATTCTTTTGATCTGAGTAATACCAGTTTATGACCGCATCAGGATCTTCATAACCGGCTGCCGCTTGTTCGATCATCTGACGTACTTTTTCTGGTGCTGGTTTTAATTCATTTTGTTTAATGATTTCACCGACAATTAA
>JBMZNW010000277.1:0-2254 GCA_049619915.1 Gammaproteobacteria bacterium | reverse complement strand
ATAAATTTGATGAGAAGGCTGATGAACAATATGAAGATTATAAAAAACTGATTTTTGAATCTTCACAAAGTGAAAGCTTTGTCGATATTACTGCACCAGCAATTCCAGCAGGGCAAACAGTGAATGGCGGCAGTTCCTTATTTAAAGATCAGTCTGCCTGTCCATTTAAAGCTTTTGCCCGGCATCGTTTACATGCTGAAACATTACAGCAAGCTGATATAGGTTTAAGCGCAGCAGAACGAGGAAACCTTGTGCATCGTGCCATGCAGTATTTATGGCAGCGTTTAAAGTCGCTGGATAATTTAAACTATAAAACAGAGTCTGAATTAGACAAATTGATTCATTCTGTTGTTTCAGAAGCGATTAAATTACAAGTTTCGCAACAACCGGAAACCTTTGCCGATCGATTTACAGAGCTGGAACAAAAACGTTTAGAACAATTATTAAAACAATGGTTGATAATTGAGAAAGATCGTAGCGAGTTTAATGTTATAGAAACAGAAGAATGGAAGAGGATTGTCTTTGAAGATATTGAGCTGCATCTCCGTGTTGATCGCGTTGATGAACTCGCTGATGGGCGTTGTGTAATTCTTGATTATAAAACCGGTACAGTCAGTAAAAATGATTGGGAAACAGAAAACCCCAATGACCCACAATTACCTTTATATGCCGTTACTAATGAACAGCAAGTCGCAGCTATTGCTTTTGCCAGATTAAAACGCGGCAAGTCAGGTTTTGTTGGCCAAGCCGAGTCAGAAGATATCTTGCCTGCTGTAAAACAAGATACGGATCTGGAATGGCAAGAGAAGATAGAGTACTGGCGAGAAGTATTGATAAAGTTAGCGAATGATTTTCGTAATGGTATAGCGACAGTCGAGCCTACAGCAACAGCGTGTCGTTATTGTGAGTTACATTCTTTATGCCGTATCCATGAACGTATAGAAAGTATTGATGATGAGTCTGATGAATATGGCGAAGAGGGATTAGCTAATGTCTAAGTCTGTTGTCGATAGCGAAGTCAGAATAAAAGCCCTTGCGCCGGATAAGTCTTTTATTATTCAGGCGCCAGCAGGTTCTGGTAAAACCGGTTTATTAATTCAACGTTACTTAAGATTATTATCTTTGGTCGACGCACCGGAAGAAATTATTGCGATAACCTTTACTCGCAAAGCAGCAGCAGAAATGCAGAGTCGCATATTAGAAGCATTAACTAATGCATCAAATAAAAAAGAACCGGAATCTGATCATGAAAAAGTGACATTTGAATTAGCCAATGCCGCATTGAAACGGGATAAAGAAAAAGGTTGGCAGATAATCGACAACCCCGGACGTTTACGTTTGCAGACGATTGATTCACTTTGCGCGTCGTTAACAAGGCAAATGCCAGTGTTGTCAAAACTAGGCACGCAACCGGAAACGCTGGAAGACGCCGAACCGCTATATCAACAAGCTGCGATTAATACCTTAGCAGAGTTAGAAAGCGGTGAGGGTTGGTCCGATGTGATTGCCAATCTTGTATTTCATCTGGACAACGATTTACCGCGAATTAAAAATCTAATTGTTGATATGTTGAAAAAACGTGATCAATGGCTACAGCATGTTGTTATTGAACATGAACGCGATCAGATGGAACAAGCATTGGTGCGTTTAATAGAAGATCAATTAAAATATATCGCTAATAAATTCCCGCAAGAGTTTGAAAAAGAACTCATTGAAGTTATTCAATTTGCAGCAACAAACTTACAGGAAACAGATGTGGGTAATCCTGTTACTGCCTGTCTGGATTTATCGTCCTTGCCTGATAGTAAAGCGAATTCATTAAACTATTGGTGTGGTATTAATGAATTATTATTAACGAAAACCGGAAGCTGGCGTAAACAACTGACGGTAAAAAACGGTTTTCCTCCTGCAAGCGGCAATAAATTGGAAGCCGAGCTTCGTAGTAATAAGAAAGAGCAGGCAAAGGCATTAATCACCGCACTACAGGAAGTCGAAGGCTTACAAGCTAGTTTGGTGAAAGTCAGTAGCTTACCGCCTGCGAAATACACTGATAATGAATGGTTGATTGTAAATGCCTTGTGCGAATTATTAATGATCGCTACGGCGCAATTACGATTAATTTTTGCTGAACGAAATCAAATGGATTTTATTGGTGTCGCCAGTTCAGCAATAGAAGCTTTGGGAACAGAGCAGCAGCCAACAGAATTGGCCTTACATCTTGATTATCATATTAAACATTTATTGGTTGATGAGT
>JBMZNW010000276.1:0-2254 GCA_049619915.1 Gammaproteobacteria bacterium | reverse complement strand
CCGCAGCTTCGCTGAAAACGAGTGGTCCGGGTATTGTTTCTTCTATTGCGCTCATAATATTGATACTCAAAAAAATCTATTCTGTTACTTCAATTCGTTCGCCATGTCCTAGTGCTAAAGGAGATTCGGCAGGCTCTAAAGAATGAACCAATTTACCGTTAACTTCTGCACCAATCGCCATTTCTATTAAATTGTAATAAACATTACCTGTGATTCTTGCTTTGGAGGATAGTTCAACATGTTCACTACCATGAACATCACCAATAACAACACCATTTAAAACAACAAAAGGCACACTGACTTCGCCTTCTATAGTGCCACATTCACTCAATGAAATCATCGATCTGCCATCATTTTCAGCGATGACATTACCTTTGACCGTGCCATCGATATGCAAACCGCCAGAGAACTTTATATCACCCTGTATTTCAGTATGCTGGCCTACTAAAGTATCAATACGTGTTGCTTTACGCTTTTTAGAACTTCCAAACATTTTTTCACGCCCCTTTAACCTGCAATGGCAGGCCAATCAAATATTTTCTGGATAGTTGAGTTCTTATACCCTTTTTGTTGTATATCGACTATCACTCTTAATGGCTTAAATCCATCTGGAAAACTGAGGCTACCTTCAATTCGCTTGAAATTCTTGAATTTTATTTTGCGATTGAGTTGGTTCCCTGCTATCACTTGATCAAGTGATAAAACCTTGGAACCCGCCTCATTCTTTCCTTCTATGGACATATCCATTGTCACTTCTGCCACTTTATCACTTTTTGCGACATTGGTTAACACAAGTTTGAAATGATATATCTGCCTTTCAGCCGTTGATTCAACACGTAATCCTTGTACATTCAAGCCCTTTGAGCCAGTCGTGGAAGACATAATACCCTGATAAAACTCTAATTCTTCTTTTAATGAATAGACCTGATCTTGCAAAGCCCTGATTTGAGTTTGTAACTTTACCGCTACTTGATTATCAATCTGATTCGAGCGTTGTAGCATGACGAGCTGCTCTTTCAATTGCTTATTTTCTTCTTCCAGACTTTGGTTAACCTCCCAAAGCGTATGAGATTCTTTACTTTGTGTTATTCGGCTTTTGATATAGCTCCAATGATTCGCATCTAATAACAACCAAACAGCCACTGAGAAAATGGTACTGAAAGCAACGGCAGCGAGGATAATCTCTAAAGGTCGGTGCTTCTTAACGACTAGTTTAGACATAAAACATGAATTCTTTATTTAAGGTACAAGCGGCGGAGTTTGCAATGCCTTTCCCTCTGCAAAGCCAAACATCAAGTTCATATTCTGGATAGCCTGACCTGCTGCGCCTTTTACCAAATTATCAATCACTGACAAAATTACAGTCGGTTGAGACTCACTACCTGCAGGGTGCAATGCCAATCTACAATAATTACTTGTTTTCACAGAACGTGTATCCGGGTGTGAACCGACAGGCATGACATCAACGAAACTCTCTTTGGCATAATATTCCGTATAGTATTTTTGCAAGTCGACTTTATGGTCATTCGCTTTTACATAAACTGTTGCGAAAATTCCTCTATTCATCGGCACAAGATGTGGTGTAAATGTAAGATTCACTTTTTTATCAGACAGCAAACTTTCCAAAGTCTGTGTCATTTCAGGTAAATGTCGATGACCAGATACACTATAGGCTTTAAAAGACTCTGCAACTTCTGAAAACTGTGATGCCAAAGATGCTTTTCTGCCTGCACCGCTGACACCTGATTTAGCATCAGCAATAATATCCTGAGTGTTAATCAACTCATTTTTTATCGCAGGGATTAATGCCAAACTAATTGCTGTCGGATAACAGCCAGGGTTAGCAACAAGCGATGCATTGATTATTTTTTCTCTATTTATTTCAGGTAAACCATAAACCGCATTTTCTAATAATTCAGGACAGGCATGTTTTTCTTTGTACCAGTCTTGCCAAATATCAGCGTTACTGATTCTGAAATCAGCTGATAGATCGATGACTTTACAACCTTTTTCCAGCAACTTAGGTACATAGTACATCGCGGTTGCATGGGGTGTCGCAAAAAAGACGACATCACATGAGCCAAGTTGATCACTAGTGTGCTCGACAAATTTAAGATCAACAAACGAACGTAAGCTAGGAAAGACTTCGGTAACTGCCTTACCTTTTTCAGAATTGGATGTAACCACTTTAACTTCTACATCGTCATGCACTGATAACAAACGTAATAATTCAACGCCTGTGTAACCTGTCGCA
>JBMZNW010000275.1:0-2264 GCA_049619915.1 Gammaproteobacteria bacterium | reverse complement strand
ACTAACAATACAATATCATTGGCACAATAAAAACTATCGTGATTTTCAAGACTTCACCGATTCACTAACATCGAAAAAAAGAAAAAAAATTTTAAAAGAACGCCGCGACATAAAAAAAGCAGGCATTGAAATTCAACGTTTGTCTGGTGACGAGATAACAGAAGAACAATGGCAAACTTTCTATAATTTTTATGCTTCAACGTTTTATAAAAAATGGGGCGAGCCACGCCTTACTTTAGATTTTTTTATAAGCATTGCAAAACAACTCGCAGATCAAACTTTATTAATTTTAGCATCAATAAATAATGAAACTGTTGCTGGCGCATTCGCAATGCATGATAGAAACACATTGTATGGCCGACATTGGGGTTGCAGTCGCCAAATCCCCTTCCTACACTTTGAATTATGTTATTACCAAACAATTGAACATACGATTGAAAATAAATTACAAAAACTGGATGCAGGTGTTCAAGGCGAGCATAAGCTGGCGAGAGGTTTTGAACCAGTTGCCATGCCTTCTGCACACTGGATTCGAGAACAAGATTTTAGCGATGCAATTTCTAACTTTCTGGATAAAGAGACGATTTTAATGCAAGAACATATCGAATCACTAAATACGCATCTGCCTTATAAATCAGAAGAATAATGCAAAGCGATAATCAACAATCTTCGAATCAAATATACTGGGTTCAGGACAATATACTTGCGACCTCTTTTCCACCGCTTGAAAAAGCTTTGCGTGATCCAGATGGCCTACTTGCTATAGGCGGCACTTTATCAAAAGAAAGATTACTCGAAGCCTATGCAAAAGGTATTTTTCCCTGGTTTAATCATGGACAGCCTGTGATGTGGTGGTCACCTGATCCACGCTGTGTTCTATTCCCAAAAGAAATAAAAATTTCTAGAAGTCTTGCCAAACGAATTAAACAAGCTTGTTTTAAAATCACTTACAACACGGCTTTCTGGAATGTGATTAACGAATGTGCCGCAGCGAGAAATGGAATAAACGACACATGGATCACCGATGAAATTAAAGAAGCTTATTTTAATTTACATAAACTCGGTTACGCACATTCTGTTGAATGTTGGCAAGATAATAAACTCGTTGGTGGTTTATATGGCATAGCAATGGGAAAAGTGTTTTTTGGCGAATCCATGTTCAGCCGAAGTTCAGATGCATCTAAAGTTGCACAAGACTTTAAGTTAATAGACTGTCAGGTTCACTCCAAACACTTACAATCACTTGGCGCTAAACCTATACAGCGTCAATTATTTATTCAATTCTTAAATAATTATTGTAACAATGAAAAAACACAGTTTAGTTTGAGTAAAGATTAAATGGACAATCAATCAAGCAAACTGAAATTTTTTATTTCAACTTCTCATGCCTGTAATTATATTGAGGATCGTGAAGCAACCAGTATTTTTGCCGACCCGGTATTCCCAAAAAATAAATCTTTATATACCGCTTTAATATCGAATGGATTCAGACGTAGTGGTGAACATTTATATCAACCCTATTGTGCTAATTGCTCTGAATGTATACCTATCAGAATACCTGTTAATGAATTTAAGTTTAGCCGCAATCAAAAAAGAACCTGGAATAAAAACCAAGATATTACCGTCAACATCGTTGCTGCCGAGTATTATCAAGAACACTTCGACTTATATAAGAAATACCTCAACATGCGCCACCCCGGTGGAGGCATGGATAATCCATCGAAAGAAGATTACATCAATTTTCTCTGGGCATCCTGGTCGGAAACACAATTATTTGAATTTAGACTGGATAATAAATTAATAGCCGTTGCTGTTGTTGATGAATTAGAAGGTGCATTTTCTGCGGTTTATACCTTTTTTGATCCAGATATGCAGAAAAGAAGCCCCGGTAAATACGCGATTTTGTACTTGATCAAACATACGATGAAGCTTAATTATTCTTGGCTTTATCTCGGCTACTGGATAGCTGAATGCGATAAAATGAAATATAAAATCGAATATCAGCCCGTCGAATGCTTTATTAATGAAAAATGGAAGAAATTCAGCACATTAAACTTTGCAGCCACGCAAAATTAGTGCAAAATTCGGCCTTTTTAATTATAGAGACCCCGATGGCAAAAGAAGACCAAATCGAAATGGAAGGAACGGTTGTAGAAACCTTACCTAACACTATGTTCCGAGTTGAACTTGAAAACGGACATGTCGTGACTGCTCATATCTCAGGCAAAATGCGTAAACATTATATTCGTATTCTTACCGGTGAC
>JBMZNW010000274.1:0-2267 GCA_049619915.1 Gammaproteobacteria bacterium | reverse complement strand
GTGCTTTTTTATGCCCAGTATCCATTACCTGAACAGCATTATTCGCTCCTATTTGTAAGCGTTCAATCATGGCTTCGATTTCTTTTGTCGAATCCTGTGTTCGACTTGCCAATGTACGAACTTCATCAGCCACTACCGCAAAACCACGGCCTTGCTCACCAGCACGCGCTGCTTCAATCGCCGCATTTAAAGCAAGAAGGTTAGTTTGTTCTGCAATACCTTTAATTACATCTAATACATTGCCCGCATTTTCTACTTCTCCAGCTATACCTTCGATCGAGCCAATAGTTTCTTGAACAATGCTTTTACCGGAAGCGGCTTCATTATCTGCATTAGAAGCTGAAATTGACGCATCACTAGCACTTTTTGCTACTTCCTGCACTGTGGCGGACATCTCATTCATTGCTGTTGCAACTTGTTCAGTTTCTCTATTCTGATTCTCTATACTTTGATGGCTATCAACAGAAACTTGAGAATATTCTATTGCTGTCATAGAAAGTAATTTAACAGCATCAGCAATCTCTTTGACTAATGATTCAAATCTTTCTGCCATACTATTAAAATCGTCCGAAATAAGTTTCATTTCATCATTCGTTTCAATTTTAAGCCGTGTAGATAACTTACCTTCTTCAATACTTTCGACGCCATACGCAACACGATTTATATTTCTTATCAAAGAAAAGTAAAGGCTGGCAAAAGAATAAACAACCAAAACAAGAACAAAAAATACGCCAAACACCGTTACGTTTCTATTAAGTTTATTTGAAGCAAGGCGTTGTTGAAATAAACCATTTAAAGCCGGCACGATAAGATCAAATAATGCATAAGACGTATTAATTGCATTTGTAGCGATTTCCCAGGTTTCAGAACTATCGATGGTAATAGTTTCAACCTCAAGCAAGTCATCATGTAACATCTTCTTCATTAATTTTACTGACTCGGTATTAGACTCAATCGCCCCTTTTAATGCTTTGGCAACATCTTCATTGTAATCAACAGCGCTTTTTAACTCGTCCTCCATCTTCTTACTCAAAGAATCTATTTCCGATGAAAGCACAGATAAGTTAATAAAAGATTTTTGCGTGAATGCTTTTTTTGCTGCAATACTTGATGAACCTGCTCGTGCTAGCCCCATACTTTCTATCATTAGAGGCAAATCAGTACGCAGTGCTGACCCAAGATAAAAACTATCTAAGACTGGGTCCAATGATATTTCTGAATTGTCTGAAACAAGTTTCATCAAATTAAATAAAGTATGAACAAGCTGCGTGTGATCTCGTACGGTTTCTTTTGCAGTTTGTCCAAATGCAACTTGTTTAATTTCTTCGACTGATTTACCTGTCTTAAGTGACGAACCGATTTTTTTATCTACATCAACCAGTTCCGCTATCGCAGCGTCAACCTCAACACGTTTGTCCATAATTCGCTGATAAAACTCATCAGCACCATTATGATAAGCCGCCGTCATTCCACGGTGTTGTTGTATATATTCAACGGGCTGCCGTACCACTGCCAAATATTCCAGACCCTGTGATTCATTTTCAAGTAAGGCGATGCTTTTATTGATTGACTGAATTTGACTGTGCGCCAAAATCAAAAGAGGAAACATGAATACAAGGAAAATGATTCCAAATTTATAAGGGTATCGAAATTTTCTAAAGAATCCGATTCCTGGACCTAAAAATGCTAACATAAGACTTCCCCTAAAAAATATATTGATTGATTTAAAATATATTTAAAAACAATCAGTTAAATAAATTATTACTAATAACTATCGGCAGTTATTAACAATGCTTTAGAAATAAAGTGAGCTTTACATTAACTGAGATATTTTTTAAAGAGATGTCCTGATCATTTATTTAAAATGAAACAAATGAGGCACTACCTTGCTAAGGTTTTGAACTATAAAAATACTGACAAATTAATCAAATGGGTTCTTCAATACGATCGTTTCTACACGATCAGGTCCGGTTGAAATAATATCAATCGGAACACCCGTGACTTCTTCCAGACGTTTTAAATAATCACGCGCTTTTTGTGGCAAATCATCATAGTTTGTCACACCGACCGTATTCGATAACCAACCAGGATGTTCCTCATAAACAGGTTTGCATTTAGCAAATTCTTCAGCGCCAATAGGAGGCTCGTCGACTGTCTTGCCATCAACTTCATAACCAGTACAAATATTGATTGTTTCTAGTTCATCTAACACATCCAACTTGGTAATACACAAACCCGTTAAACTATTTATTTGTGCTGAACGGCGA
>JBMZNW010000273.1:0-2300 GCA_049619915.1 Gammaproteobacteria bacterium | reverse complement strand
AACAACTAAATATTATCTATTCTCCGGCAGAAGAACGCTTTGATCGTATCACTCGCATGGCGCGTTCTGTTTTTGAGATGCCGGTTGCCTTAATATCATTAGTCATGATGGGTAATGCACTCTGGTTTAAGTCTAAACAAGGAACGACGGGCTCAGGTGCGGACGAAAATGATATGATGTCGATGTGCGGTCGATGCATTATGAATGATGATCCGTTTGTCATCGAAGATACTCATCTTCATCCTGTCTTCAAAAATAATAAACTGGTTATCGAAGCACCCTTTGTAAGATTCTATGCAGGCATGCCACTAAGAACGGATACAGGTCTTAAGGTGGGAACACTCTGTCTACTTGATACAAAAGCACGCAAATTTTCTGAAGACAAACAGGACATGTTACGTGATATGGCATATTGGGTAGAAAACGAATTAAAAATGTCGGTTCTGTCAGATTCGCATCAGGAGTTATCGGATAAATTTGATGAGCTAAAACGTAAGGCCATGATCGATCCGTTAACTCAGGTATGGAACCGCAATGGAATGGATGAAGTAGTTTGTCATGAATTGTCCCGCGCTGAACGCAAAGGCAGTAGTGTTACTTTGATGTTGATCGATGTTGATAACTTTAAAGACATCAATGATAGATACGGTCATCAGGCAGGTGATCTGATGTTACAGGAAGTAGCGCAACGCATACGTATATCAGTACGTCCACATGACATATTAATCCGCTACGGAGGTGATGAATTCATGGTCATCCTTTCTGACTGTAACAAGAAAGCAGCACTAGAAATAGCTGAACGGGCACGGACACGCGTGTTTGACGTTCCTGTTATTGCCGATGGCCAAACGATTAAAACAACACTAAGTATTGGCCTGGTAACAAAAGAAAAAATCAAATCGGACATGCTGGAAGAACTTATTAAAGAAGCTGACATAGCGCTATATAAAGCGAAAGATAATGGCCGTAATCGTTTAGAAATGTATGCCGCCTGATGCCTGACAATAGTACCTTTCTGTTTTTGTCTTATTAATTTTGAAACCATTTATCATTCTTTAAGTCATAAGCAATCATCAATAATTAATCACAATGAAAGCTTATGACCATTTTTGTAATTCTTTTTATCACCACCTGTTTTCTCGCCTATGCCAACGGTGCTAATGATAACTTTAAAGGCGTAGCAACATTATTTGGTAGTGGTACAACAAATTATAAACATGCGATTGGCTGGGCAACTATCACCACCTTTGCCGGTTCTGTTTGTTCCATCTTTCTAGCAGAGAAATTATTAAAAAACTTTAGTGGTAAAGGACTGGTACCTGTAGAAATAACCACTTCTCCAGAATTTCTTGCTGCCGTTGCTTTAGGCGCAGGCCTAACTGTTTTGTTTACCGCATTACGCGGCTTACCGATTTCAACCACACATAGTCTTGTCGGTGGACTAGTCGGTAGCGGTATTATGGCCGTCGGTTCACAGGTAAATTTTAACTTTATCGGCAAAACTTTTTTTATCCCCTTATTAGTCAGTCCGTTTATTGCCGTGTGTCTTGCTTATATTCTCTATCGTGTTTTTCGTGGGATACGAAACCACTTTGGCATTAATAAAGAATGGTGCGCCTGTATTGGTGAATCGAATACGTTTGTACCAGTACGTTCGCTGGCGCCGGAACAAGCGGCAAACTTTTCGCAAATGATTAATGCCAGTGTTGATACTAAACAAAATTGCCAGGAACACTATACCGGACATTTCTTCGGAATTAATCTACAAAAGTTATTAGACATTGGTCACTTCATCAGCGCGGGCATGGTGAGCTTTGCTCGCGGATTAAACGATACACCGAAGATTGTCGCCTTATTAATTGCAATACAAGGTCTGTCTATCAAACTAGGTATGATTGCTGTTGCCATAGGTATTGCTATAGGCGGTTTACTCAATGCCAAACGCATTGCTGAAACCATGGGCAAAAAGATTACACCCATGAGTCATGGCCAGGGTTTTGCTGCAAATTTGGTCACCGGTTTTATGGTGATTGTAGCGAGTCGTTTTGGTGTACCGGTATCAACGACGCACTGTTCAGTCGGTTCTTTATTTGGTATCGGACTTATTACCGGTAAAGCAGATAAAAGTATTGTATCGCAAATCTTGATTTCATGGTTGTTAACACTACCCGTAGCTGCATCATTAAGCGCAATCGCTTATTACTTGCTTAATTTACTATAAATCCATTGACGCATTTGTTTTTATAGAAAGCGTGTTAAGTGCTATTGATGAAAACACAATTATTCATCTTTAGCATTTG
>JBMZNW010000272.1:0-2343 GCA_049619915.1 Gammaproteobacteria bacterium | reverse complement strand
AGGAGGACAGTGATAAATTATTAGTTAAAGATAGAGAAAGAGTTAAGCAATACGAAGCCATTGATGATACTAGTGCGACAAGCTGGAAAAAAGGCGAAATGATTCTATGGAATGATCTGGAAGCGCAAAACACATCTATAGAAATAAAAAACTTATTAAACCGATATCGTACGCCTGAGAATCAATGCCTTGATGTCTATGTTGTTCCCGCAGCAAAAACACCATCTCGAAGTATTAAAGAAGCAAAGGATTACGGTCGTTTAACTCATCGTGGTGGCGCAGCATTATCATCAAGATTATTTCCTAGAACAACAGCGAATAAAGGTCATGCAATTATCTTAACTTATAATTCAGGTTCTTCTGAATACAGGTTGGCACATGAATTAGGGCATTTGTTAATACATAAGAACAATGCGCATGAAGGCAAGGTAGAAAAAGATCTTATGCACGCAAATAGTCGTGGCGGTTCGTACTTAAGTGAAGCTGAGTGCCGTGAAATAGCTATTAATCTTAGAAACTTTCGCGGCGGCACATCTAAAAACGATTAACTATGCTTCAGAATCGTAACCAAGATTAGGTGCCGACCAACGTTCTGTATTTGGTAATGAAAGTCCTTTTCGTTTTGCATAATTCTCAACCTGATCTTTATAAATGTTGCCTAAACCAAAATAACGTGAATCAGGATGTGAAAAATACCAGCCGGAAACAGCAGCAGTAGGGTGCATGGCATACGAGTAAGTCAATGTGATAGCTGTATTCGTCTCTACATCAAGCAATTTCCACAACTTGGGCTTTTCAGTGTAATCCGGACAGGCAAGGTAACAGGGAGCAGATCGTATACCCTGGTATTTTCGGTTATTAATGCGTCATTATCCAGGCCATCGTCATTGTTATAACCCCAAAACTCTGTTCTTACGCGTTGATGTAATCGCTCTGCAAAGGCTTCAGCAAAACGAATAGCTAATGCCTTTAACAAAATGGCACTGTAATTATCTTCAGTCTCATGCCATATTAAACTGGGTATTTATTTTTGGGTAACAAACCAGCTCTTTGTAGATTTCATTTAACTCAGGGCGCTTAGAGCCCTCTATAGCACCTTGCTATACTTAATAGTGTCAGTATTATTAGGAATAATGATTTATAAAAACCTTTTTTAGAACTATTATTCATAATAAGTTATTGATAATTCTTTGTTATCGATTAACTTTGTTTTTCTGAACTAAATCGTTTATTTGTTGTTTCTTAACATGTTTAATTTTTCAAATGCATACCATCGTGATTAGTTATTTTGTAAAGCTCTAATGCTTTTATAATTTATTTTTTATATTGTTGAGTCAACTTTATAGTCTTTCTTATCAATTAAATTACCATTTCTATCTTCAACGCTATAATCTCCTGTCAATATCCAAGGAGAATACGGCGGGTTATCTTCGTTTTGTTGATTTTTCTTTCTTTCTAAAACAGTCCAATGCACGACAGGTTTCTCTTTCCACCTAATTCCTTTATTTATGAGTTTTTCTGTGTTTTGAGGCCAAACTCGTTCTTTTTTTCTAAAAAATCTTGAAAACCGACCAGCACGAGAATCGTGCATATGTCCGTCTGGATTAGATTCCGAGTTTTGCGTAATACTTGTTTTAGAGTAAAGGCGCAAGCCATGCTTCTCTGCATTATGTGCCATCCACTCCAAGGTAATGTCCGATAATTGCTTTATAGGGTAACCGCCACCAACATCAGTGTGCATGCCGCAAAACCAGACTTGTTTTAGAGTTTTTTTGTCTTTAATATTTTCAGCAGGCCAAATAATATCATTATTATCATCTGACCAAACTTCAGGGTGGAACGTCATTCTTTTATCATCTATAGCAAGTGCGTGACAGGCGTTCTCAATGCTGTCACTCAATGATAAATCATGAAACCGGTGCTTTAATCCTGGTATTTTTTCAACTACGTCATCTATAAATTTAAATGGAACACCTAATGCCGCAACGGTATCCCAAACACCAATGAATTTAATTTTACACCACATAGTGCGATGTTTTTTAACAAACTCATCTGCCCTGACTATTCGTCTCCACTTTCTTTTTTCCATTTTTTCTTCTTTCTTAGATGTTCTTATGGCGTATATTTTCCATGCGTCATCAATTAACTCTGGCCTTGATTTTGGCAAGATACCAAATAGATCAATAAAGCCGGCCAGACTTCGAACAGTTGTCGCACCACGACTAAATCCAAATAAATAAATTTGATCGCCAGCTTCATAGTTATTAAAAATAAATTCGTAGCATTCCTTAATGTTTTTTGATATACCCATTCCTGCGCCATTGCCAGTGATTTTTCTCCAGC
>JBMZNW010000271.1:0-2474 GCA_049619915.1 Gammaproteobacteria bacterium | reverse complement strand
CCTGCGGGTAGACAACGTCCATTGCCAAATCGACGATGACCGTCTACGACCGCAATCTCAATATCACGCGCTAATGAATAATGCTGTAAACCATCATCACAGAGAATCAGATCGCAATCATAATGTTCTATTAATTGCTCTGCCGCATTCCTACGTTTAACCGCAACCGCAACAGGACAGTTTGTTTTCCTTGCTATTAATACGGGTTCATCGCCTACGGAACGAGGATCACTATCTGGTCTTACCTGTAATGTTTTACCGGACAAATTAGCACCGTAACCGCGACTAACAATACCCGGCTTAAAGCCTTTATTTTTAAAATACTCTGCCAGCCAGACAACAAGCGGTGTTTTACCTGTACCACCAACTGAGATATTGCCAACGATAATAACCGGCACATCAAGTTCATTAACAGCAATAAGTCCTGATTGATGGGCAAGCCGTCGTAATAAAATGATAAGTGTATAAAGCCAGCTTAATGGCAAAAGAAGATAGCCAAGAGGATGATTGCTCTGCCAGGTATTTTCAATAAATTCTTTCGACAAATTATCGCTCGCCGTTTAGAGGTGCCTTAGTGTTAGTTATTCGTCTTTCGTTTCCTGCGTAGCAAAAGTAATTTTGACCAAATCTAATTGCCTTGCCGCATCCATTACTCTGACTACAGACTGATGCGTTGCATCTTGATCTGCACTAATTATGATAGGTGGCTCATTTAGGCCAACCAATGCTTCAGACAAAGCCGCTTTAATTGTTTCGATTTGCGCGTTTGCTAGCGCTTTATCGTTAATATAGACGACACCCTGTGCATCCAGACCAACATTGACCGCATCCGGTTTCGCTTCTGTCATCTCTTTTGAAGAACTGGGCAAGGTAATATTAATTTCAGAATTATGATCAAACGTCGTAGAAACCATAAAAAAGATCAATAACAGAAACACCACATCAATTAATGGCGTGATATCCAGATTAACTTCGTCTCGTTTGCCCGTTTGAAAATTCATGTTATTTGCCTGTTGCTTCGTCAGACTCACGTTGACCGTGCATGACTTCCACCATTTTCAGGGCTTCCTGCTCCATCGTTACAATTAAGCCATCTATCCTTCCACGAAAATAACGATGAAACATCAAGCTAGGAATCGCAACAGACAAGCCTGCTGCTGTGGTAATTAACGCTTCTGAAATACCTTCAGAGAGGATACTCGGATCACCAACACCCATACTGGTGATCACGGTGAAGACTTTAATCATACCGATGACTGTTCCGAGCAGACCAAGTAATGGTGAGATTGAGGCTATGGTGCCCAACGTATTTAGAAAACGTTCCAACTCATGAGCAACATGGCGGCCGACTTCTTCGATGCTTTCTTTCATGATCTCACGCGAATGATTACGATTAATCAAACCCGCAGCCAAAATCATCCCTAAGGCTGAGCTAGAGCGTAAATCTTTAATTCGCTGTTTGTCCAGATGCCCTACTTTTTGCCACTGCCATACCTTGGCAACCAGATTTTTTGGAGCAACTTTGCTTTCTCTTAATGACCAAAATCGCTCTGCAATAATAGCCATTGTTACTATGGAACATAAAATAATGGGCCACATCAGTAACCCGCCGGCCTTGATTAATTCAAGCACGAAATCTCACCCTAAATAATTATTAAATTTTATATATTTGCGTATTAAAACAGCTTGTTAGCAAACTATCAATGATGCCAAAAACGCCGATTTTTTGTGCGAAATTCATCGATTTTCAAACCTGTTTCAACAAACTTTGCAGACAGTTCGCCTGTTTCATAACTGACATACGTTTTTACATTGAATGCATCGTATCGCGCCATTATATCCTGTTTCGGAAAACCAAACCGATTCTTGTAGCCTGCCGGAATGAAAGCATATTCAGGCGAAACAGCGGAGATAAATGCCTTAGTTGACGATGTTTTACTGCCATGATGCGGCACTAGCAAAATATCTGAGGCTAATTTTTCGTGATATTTCTTTACCAAGACTGCTTCAGCTTCTTTTTCAATATCGCCAGTTAATAAGACCGAGCCGTATTTTGAAGATATTTTCAGAACACAAGAGGCATTATTACCACGTAAACTTGTTTCCGGCCCAAGACTTAATATCTCGAAATTGACAGCGTCCCATTGCCAAAATTCGCCTTCATTACAATGTTCAGCTTTTTGTCCTATCAGTTTCTCGGGAACACTGCTCATTAATCGGCTTATTTTAAAATTATCTATAATCGCATTAGCGCCACCGATATGATCATTATCACCGTGACTAACAATAAACATTGATAAATCCTTAACTCCTTTTTGTCTTAGATACGGCTTCACAACAGCATCACCGGTATTAAACCGCTCTGAAAATCGAGCACCGGCATCATACAGTAGTGCATGGTTTTTCGTTTGAACTACAGCAGACAACCCTTGCCCTACATCAAGCAATACAAACTCAAATTCACCCTCTTTAAA
>JBMZNW010000270.1:0-2501 GCA_049619915.1 Gammaproteobacteria bacterium | reverse complement strand
TCGGATGCTCCTTTTCATGCAGTTAATTGCGCTGCTATTCCAGAAAATTTAATTGAAAGTGAACTATTTGGTCATGAAAAAGGTGCCTTTACCGGCGCGATAAGTGCGCGCCAAGGGCGTTTCGAGATGGCAGAAGGCGGCACATTGTTTCTTGATGAGATTGGCGATATGAGTTTACCGATGCAGGTAAAGTTATTGCGTGTATTACAAGAACGTACTTTCGAACGTGTCGGAAGCAATAAAACGATAACAGCTGATGTACGGATTATTGCAGCAACGCATGTTGATTTGGAAACAGCAATTGAAGGTGGCCGCTTTAGAGAAGATTTATATTATCGCCTTAACGTTTTTCCGATTGATATGCCTGTATTAAAAGATCGCGTAGAAGATTTGCCGATGTTAATTAGTGATTTGACTGAAAGACTCGAACATGAAGGTGGTGTTGGCATTTCATTAACACAAACAGCGATAGAATCTTTGGCGCACTATTCATGGCCTGGAAACATTCGTGAACTTGCTAATTTGATTGAACGTCTTTCTATCCTTTATCCAAATGGTGTGATTGATGTACATGATATTCCGGAGAAATATCAGGCGAAAGAAGTGTTAGATAATCTACCTGAAGAAGATGAAGTTGAATCGGACCTTTCTCTGCGTATGCCGCGCTTACCTAAAAACGGTGTTGATTTAAAAGATCATATTAATTCAATTGAAGCGAGTTTAATAAAACAAGCACTGGATGAATCAAACGGTGTTGTTGCTCATGCTGCTAAAAAATTGAATATGGGACGAACAACATTGGTAGAAAAAATGCGCAAATTAGGTATGCAGCGTACAGAAGCTGCGTCGTAATTTTGACGTAATTAAGAATTGTTAATAGACGCATCAATCGCAATCGCTTGTATTTATTAAGATAATTTCTATGGCATAGTCCTTGCTCTTACCCAAATAACATTTATGTTTTTTGTGGGGAGAACATGGAACAACAACAATTAACGAGAAACACTGAACCAGCGAAAGCAGAAGCACTGGAACAGGCGTTTCAACATTTCAATGAAATCTCTTCATCGTTAACAGACTTTTACGAAGGTCTTGAAAAACAAGTTTCACAATTAACAAAAGAACTTTCTGATACACGTACACAAAAGAATCGTGAGTACGAAGAACGCGAACGTGTCAGCAATCGTTTAGAAAACCTTCTGCGTGCATTACCTGGTGGTGTTGTTGTTATCGATGGCGAGGGTATTGTTCAAGAAGCAAACCCCGCTGCGCTGGACTTACTCGGTACGCCATTGTTTGGTGAAAAATGGCGCGATGTAGTTGCAAGAGCGTTTAAGCCTCAATGGGATGATGGTCATGATGTGACATTACATGATGGTCGCTACGTTAATATTTCTACGCAAGCATTTGATTCAGAGCCGGGTCAAATATTATTAATCACCGATGTAACTGAAACGCGTCAGCTACAGGAACAAATTTCAGGCTTAAAACGTGCTTCTGCCATGGGTGAAATGGCAGCAGCTATGGCGCATCAAATTCGTACACCGCTTTCTTCAGCATTACTTTATGTTTCTAATTTGGGTCTAAGCAGTCTTGATGACGAACGTCGTAAACGTTTCATGAAAAAAACAATGTCATCATTACATCATCTTGAAACACTGGTGGAAGAAATGTTGTTGTTTTCTCGTGGCGGAAGATTAAACGCCAGTCCAGTAAATATTTCTGAAGTGCTCAATGAATTTATTGAACAACAAGAAGAAAGAATAGAAGGCTGTCATTTAAAGATTACTTTTAACAATAAGCTTACTGATGAAAAAGTTAAGTTAAGTAAAGATGCCTTTAAGAGTTCCTTGCAAAATTTAATTAACAATGCCTGCCAAGCAGCAGAAGACGTTGTCAATATCGTTATCGATTTAGATAACAATCATTTGAACCAGATATGCTTGAACATTACAGATGATGGTCCCGGAATTCCTGATTCAATCAAAGCAAGAATATTTGAACCTTTTATTACTACGCGCGTAAACGGAACCGGGCTGGGTTTAGCAGTGATAGATGCAGTGGTACGTGCTCATAAAGGTAGCATTTGTGTTAACGATGCTGATGAAAAAGGAACGTGTTTTACGATTTTATTACCACAAATAATGAATAATCATTAATAGAGGTTTATATGACTTATACAGTATTAATAGTTGAAGATGATTCAGACCTAAGGGAAGCTCTGACAGAAACATTGTCTATGGCTGGTTATAAAACAGAAATTGCTGTTAATGGTATTGATGCGCTTGATGTATTGAGCGAAAAAAATATTGATATGGTTATTAGCGATGTGCAAATGGCGAAGATGGATGGTGTTAAATTATTAAGTAAAATTAAAACATCTTATGCAGAGTTGCCGGTTATCTTGATGACAGCATTTGGTACGATTCAACAAGCTGTTGATGTCATGCAATCTGGCGCAGTTGATTATCTGGTTAAACCATTCCAGCCTGAAGTATTGA
>JBMZNW010000269.1:0-2505 GCA_049619915.1 Gammaproteobacteria bacterium | reverse complement strand
AACCATACCTTCATAAACTTCTTCAGCATGACCGATAAATAGTTTGCCGCGTTCTTGTAAATTGAATAATGAATAACCTGCTGCTTTGCCCTGCCCGTTTGAAATAAGTACACCATTAATACGCTGGCCAATACTCATCGAAATATAAGGGCCATAATGATCGAACACGTTATAGAGCAAACCTGTACCAGAGGTTAATGTTAAGAACTCTGTGCGAAAACCAATGAGACCACGCGCAGGAATAATGTATTCTAAACGTACTCTGCCTTTACCATCAGGTTGCATGTTTTTTAAGTCCGCGCGTCGCTCACCTAACTTTTCCATAACAGCGCCTTGATGATCAGCTTCGATATCAACGGTTAATTGTTCATAAGGTTCTTCCTTGTTATCTCCGTTTTCACGCACAATAACTTGTGGTCGACCGACTGCTACTTCATAACCTTCACGACGCATCGTTTCGATTAATACAGAAATATGTAATTCGCCACGACCCGAAACACGGTATTTATCCGCGTCTTCGGTTGTTTCGACTCTTAATGCAACGTTTGTTTTCAGTTCTTGTTGTAATCTGTCCCAGATATTACGACTGGTCACGTACTTACCTTCTTTACCAGAAAAAGGCGACGTATTTGGTTGAAAGGTCATGCTGATTGTTGGTTCATCAACTGACAATGCGGGCAATGCTTCAACATTCTCTTGATCACAAAGCGTGTCAGAGATATTTAATGGATCGAGTCCGGCTATCGCGACAATATCGCCGGCTGAAGCTGATTCAACTTCGATTCTGTCCAGTCCTAGAAAACTATAAACCTGTGAAATTTTTCCTTTACGACTTTTGCCTTCGCTATCAATAACACCGACAGACATGCCTGTTTTTATTGTGCCGCGTTTAATTCGCCCTATTCCAATAACACCTACATAATTATTGTAATCTAACGTAGAAACCTGCATTTGTAATGGACCGACTTCATCAACATCAGGCGCTGAAACCTGTTCAACAATGGTTTCAAATAAAGCTGTCATATCACCTTGCTTAACATCGCTTTCCATTCCGGCATAACCACCAATGGCAGATGTATAAACAACTGGAAAATCGAGTTGCTCGTCGGTTGCGCCTAGTTTGTCAAACAGGTCAAAGGTTTGATCCAGCACCCAATCAGGGCGAGCGCCATCGCGGTCAATTTTATTGATAACAACAATGGGTTTAAAACCCATAGCGAATGCTTTTTGTGTGACAAATCGCGTTTGCGGCATTGGACCATCAACGGCATCGACGAGAAGAAGAACCGAATCGACCATAGAAAGGACTCGCTCCACTTCGCCACCAAAATCGGCGTGTCCCGGTGTATCGACAATATTAATACGATAGTCATTCCAGCGAATTGCTGTATTTTTCGAGAGAATAGTAATACCCCGCTCCTTTTCCAGCTCATTCGAGTCCATCATGCGCTCAGCAGGCGCAGCACGCGAATCCAGCGTACCGGATTGCTCCAATAACTTATCTACCAGCGTGGTTTTGCCATGGTCAACGTGCGCAATAATCGCAATATTTCGGAGTTTCTGAGTCACGGGGAGCTGCCTCTAGTGCAAAAAAAGCGGCATTATACATATACGGGCTTAAATGTGGACTTTTGTTTCGATTTCTTATTTTGGAACCGCTAACCAGTTGATTTCTATTGCAGTAGATTCACCGATAATGACTTTTTCTAGTTTTTCCGCTTGCTCAGCCTTATTTTCAGATACAGCAATACGCCCTGCCATAATCTCAGCTTGCTTTTGTGGGTGTAGTGGTGATTGCGCAGCATTGGCATAACCTATTGGATAGAGTGGTTGATTCGTTTTCGGATCATATTTATCTATCGCGCCAACAGTATGCAATAACTCATGCGCAATAATAACGTTGTTTTCCTTTTTCATTTTTTTACTGGCAAACGCATTAACAATGCCAACCAATCCTTTCTGTAAACCGAGAGAATGCGCTACGGTTTTTGTTATTTCTGGATCGAAATATAAAACATAGATAGTTGCATCTTCAGGATAGGGATAATTATCGTTCTTCCAGACCCAGTAACGAAGTTTCAGACTCCATAGCATAATCGATAATTGAGAACCGCCTCTGGGCGGTATTGGTGGCTTAACATTTAATTCACCCGCATAAGAGACATCAATAGGCTTGTTTAATGCTAAGTTATATTTTTTTGCTTCACGCTGAAAAAAGTCTTCGATATCAATAAAATCTGAATTTTCAATATTGTTGATATACTTTTGCGTCTCGCTACGGCCATCGGCATTAATAGAATAAACAATGACATTTAACGGTTTATCCCAGTCTGTACTCCTTGCCTTACTCAGCCAGGAACCAACGGCAACCATCAATAGCACATATAAAAGAACGAGTATTCGTATTTTTTTTATCATTTACTTAAAGGCTTTAGAATTAATTCTAAAATCATTATTTTTTATTATACTGTAAAGAAAAAACAACAAGGAGATACTTTTCATTAA
>JBMZNW010000268.1:0-2516 GCA_049619915.1 Gammaproteobacteria bacterium | reverse complement strand
CGCCACTGCCATACAACAATACGTTTTTAATTTCATCAGACAGTTCTTCAAAAGGTGTATCGATGTCGAACTTATAATGCGCTGAAATTGATTTAATTAACTGGAAGTAATACGCGTTCCTTCTGTCCCAGCCTTTTATTGCACCACCAGGCAAACTTAAGTCCGGGTTTTGTACAACGCGCCCCGGATCAAAGTATTGAATTGTTCCCAGACCATCGCAATTGGAGCAAGCGCCCGCTGGGTTATTAAAGGAGAACAATCTTGGTTCCAATTCACCTAGACTATAACCACAGTATTTACAAGCATAACGCGATGAAAATAATTGTTCTTCGACTTCATTATCGTTATCTGTTTGGTCATCCATCGGGATAACCAGAGCTATACCATCAGACAAACGTAAAGCGGTTTCAAATGATTCGGATAAACGTAATTGAATATCTTCTCGAACTTTAAAACGGTCAACAACAACTTCAATAGTATGTTTTTTTCGTAACTCTAATTCTGGTACTTGATCCAGTTCATAAATTTGCCCATCAATTCGCGCTCGGATAAAACCTTCTGTGCGCAAACGATCCAGTACCTGCGTATGTTCACCTTTACGTTCCTGAACAACTGGCGCTAATAACATCAAACGTTCTTCCTGAGGTCGCGCTAAAACTGTATCGACCATTTGTGAAATGGTCTGCGCTTCCAGTGGAGAATGATGTTCAGGACAATGCGGTATTCCAACTCTTGCAAACAGTAAGCGGAGATAATCGTAAACTTCTGTAATCGTGCCTACTGTTGACCGAGGATTATGCGATGTGGTTTTTTGTTCAATGGAAATAGCAGGCGATAAACCTTCGATATGATCAACGTCCGGTTTTTCCATCATCGAGAGAAATTGACGCGCATAAGCAGAGAGAGACTCGACATAACGCCTTTGTCCTTCTGCATAAATGGTATCAAATGCTAAAGAAGATTTACCTGAACCAGATATGCCTGTAACGACAATTAATCGATCTCTCGGAATTTCAAGATCAATATTTTTTAAATTATGCGTTCGCGCACCACGGATTGTTATCGTATCCATTAAAACAAATTCACTATTCTAGAAGCAACCTGTTAATATAATCGTTTTTCCGGTTTCGTTCCAAATTAGTTTATTTATTAGTTTATTCCATGAATTCAACATCTATCTCAGCAGCTGAAATAAAAGCTGCCCTATCGCTGGCTGCGGTTTTCTTTCTACGTATGTTGCCTTTGTTCATGGTCTTGCCAGTACTGGCACTTGCTGAAAATGACTATCACGGTACAACGCCACAATTACTTGGTCTGGCATTAGGGATTTACGGTCTGACGCAAGCTGCGCTACAAATTCCTTTTGGCATGCTCTCGGACAAGTTCGGTAGAAAACCCATCATCGCTACAGGATTAATTATTTTTATTCTGGGTAGCTTATTAGCGGCAATGAGTGAGTCCATCTATGGCCTAATTTTGGGAAGAGCCTTACAAGGTGCTGGCGCTGTTGCTGCAGCCATCATGGCGCTGGCAGCAGATTTAAGTAGCGAACAACATCGAACTAAGGTCATGGCCATTATCGGTGTCAGTATAGGACTGTCATTTTCTTTTGCTTTTGTCTTTGGCCCTTTATTGTTTAGCCAGATTGGCATAAGGGGATTATTTTATCTCGGCGTCGGTCTTGCGCTACTGGCGATATTGACCTTATTCCTGTTTGTGCCAACGGCAGAAAAACAACAGAAGCAAAATAGCTCACCGATTAATATCCAGAATCTGAAATCGGTATTTGCCAACAAACAACTACTCAAACTGGATATCAGCATCTTCACCACGCACATGATATTAATGGCTAACTTTGTTGTCATCCCTATTACGCTGCGTGACTTTCTGCAAATACCGCCCACATCACATTGGCAAATTTATCTAGGCGTTATATTCGCCTCCTTGTTTATCATGATTCCTTTTATTTCTTTTGGTGATAGACGTAATAAATCGGCGTTGTTTCATAACATCAGCATCTTGCTGATCATCTTATCGCAGGCAGGTTTAGCATTTGTAAACTCAAGCCTGAGCCTTATCGTTATTAATCTGATCTTATTCTTTGGCGCATTTAATTATCTGGAAGCACTGCTACCTTCCGAGGTTTCCAAAGCAACTGAAGCTCAGACCAAAGGAACAGCGCTGGGGGTTTACTCCAGCTCACAGTTCATCGGAATTTTTCTTGGTGGCCTCATCGGCGGCCTGATGCAGCAGCAATTTGGTATTGTTGGCGTGCATGTATTTTGTTTATTGATGGCAGTGATATGTTTACTCATCAACGTGACCATTCCGCAAAACATCACCCTTGCCGAAAATCAATTGAGAGAAGAAAAGAGCTGACAGCTCAGCGACTTTCCTACAAACCAAAAACAAGCTCGCAGTCGCTTAAGCGCGATATCTTCCGGTTTTTGAAGATGCTGCGACATAAATCCGCTGCGGATTTTGGATGGTGATGGAATGATAGTTATCGAATTTTC
>JBMZNW010000267.1:0-2562 GCA_049619915.1 Gammaproteobacteria bacterium | reverse complement strand
GAATGTATGCACTGATTCAACTGGGCGAAAAAGCCCTTTCGGCCGCAAGCAATCAAAACCTTGGTGCTCAATCTTTGGAAAAAAGTTGAGGATGATTATTTCCTCAGACACACTGCTGATGAAATTGCTTGGCAAACGCAAGGCGTATTAAAACATAAAGACAAGAACACCCCGCTTGTTTTAGTCAATAAAAAAACAAGTCGCGGTAACAGTCTTATCTTTGTGCATATGCCAAACAGTAAAAATATTTTTTCCACCTCGACCAGAGCGATAGAAAAACTCGGTTTAAATATTGTCGACGCCAGAATTATTACCAGCAACAATGGTTTTATACTTGATACTTTTGCTGTACTTGAAAGTGATTATAAGGGTATTAAAACTGAAGAACGCTGTAATGAAATAAAGTCCAGAATTAAGAAAGCGTTAACTTCAATAAAAGAAAAACCGGAACCGGCTAGTTGGATCGAAAACAGGCAAATCAAAAATTTCAAATTACCAAATCTTGTGAAATTTGAAACTGACAAAAAAAACAACAGAACAGTTATGGAAGTAAATACCATTGACCGTCCTGGTGTTTTATCCAGAATCAGTATGGCTATGGATTCATGCGGAGCAAATTTACAAGGGGCAAAAATTGCGACTTATGGTGAGCGTGTTGAAGATATTTTTTATCTGGTTGATGATGAAAACAATGCTATTGATAATCCCATTAAGCTTGAATGTTTAGAAAGCTCAATATTAGAAACACTTTCCTGATCTAGTATTTGCTGTATGAAAGCGTCAGCACCTATAAACAAAGAGGAATTAATGCAGCGAGCAAATAGTCTTACTGGAATTACAATTCAACAACTCGCTAATAAACTTCAACGCGATATTCCAGAATCGTTAGTGCATGCAAAAGGTTGGTTTGGAACCTTGTTAGAAGATTTTTTAGGAGCGGAAGCGGCAAGTGCCGCTAAACCTGATTTTGTCGACTTAGATATAGAACTAAAAACCTTACCTATTGATAACAATGGTAAGCCAAAAGAGTCGACTTATATATGCGTTGTGCAACTTGATCCAAAATCACTTTCTACATGGGAGCAGTCACTAGTAAAACATAAATTAAATGAAGTTCTCTGGATTCCATTTGAGGCAAATAAAAATACCCCTATTGCACTACGACGTATAGGCTCGCCTTTTTTATGGAAGCCCGATGTAGAACAGGAAAAACAATTAAAACAGGACTGGCAGGAATTAAGCGATATGATTGTTATGGGAGACATTGATAAAATAAGTTCTTCGATAGGCAATGTTTTACAAATAAGACCGAAAGCCGCTAATGCAAAAAGTTTAACCGTTGATAAAAACCAATCATCAGACACACTTACTTTGCCGCGTGGTTTTTATTTACGCCCTTCTTTTACTCAAACTCTTATTAACGCTTATTAACGCTTATTCCGCTGGCATAAACAGAATGACAAATAACAATATAGATCGCCGTTTAAGTATCGCCCCCATGATGGATCACACTGACCGTCATTTCAGATTCTTTATGCGTTTATTATCGAAACATGCTGTGCTCTATACTGAGATGATTACAACCGGCGCATTGATTCACGGAGATCGACAGCGCTTTCTGAAATTTAACGATGAAGAACACCCGCTTGCTATACAACTTGGCGGTAGTAATCCTGAAGATTTAGCACTATGTGCAAAGATGGCTCAAGACGAAGGTTATGATGAAGTGAACCTTAATATTGGTTGTCCTAGCGATAGAGTACAAAACGGTCAATTCGGTGCGTGTTTAATGTCGAATAAAAACCTGGTCGCGGAATGTGTTAATAAAATTAAAGCGACAACCACTATTCCTGTCACGATAAAAACCCGCATCGGTATTGATGATTTGGATTCTTATGAGTTTTTATATGACTTTATTAACACAACACATCAGAGTGGTTGTAATACGTATATTATTCATGCAAGAAAAGCGATCCTGAGTGGTTTAAGCCCAAAAGAAAACAGAGAAATACCACCGTTAAATTATCCACGCGTTTATCAAATCAAACAGGACTTTCCTGATTTAAATATCTCGATAAATGGCGGTTTTACCGAAGTTGAACAAATTAAATCGCAATTAGATCATGTCGACGGTGTCATGATTGGTAGAGCGGCTTATCAAAATCCTTTTATGTTGACGCAAGCGCATAAAGAAATATTCGGTGAAGAAGATGAGCAGCAAACGCGTGTGGATATATTAAATCAATATAGAGATTATGTTGCCGAGCAGTTAGACCAAGGCGAACGAATAAAAAATATGACGCGGCATATTATTGGTTTATATCAAGGGCAACCCGGCGCACGGCGATATCGTCAGCTTTTGTCACAAGCCATCCCAAAAGATAAAAAAGAAATTGAATTTCTGGACGAGGCTATTCAATCAATAGCTTAGCAGCGGCAGAACTTTACAAAACTGAGAACCCTACAAGCTAATAATACGAATAGTCGCTTGGCGAATTACCGCTTTTATGGGAACATAAATCAATTCCTTCCTACTAATAACAATAGTTAAATTACCGATTA
>JBMZNW010000266.1:0-2564 GCA_049619915.1 Gammaproteobacteria bacterium | reverse complement strand
ATAGTTATGTAAAAGGTGTGTCTTGCTTGCGTTGTATTGATGAAACAACAGAGCAGCAACGCTCCAACTTTCAGGAACGCCAAAAGCAGGTTGAATTAGCAGAGTTGCGCAACGAAAAACATATTGGCGAAAAGGTTCAGGCAAAAAATTGATTTAACATGAAAGACTATCCTGTGCTGTATTCATTTCGTCGTTGTCCTTATGCCATGCGTGCGCGTATGGCACTTTATAAGGCGAATATTAAATGTGAAATTCGTGAAGTTGTTTTAAAAGACAAACCTGAGTCTATGTTGCAGTTATCGGCAAAGGGAACCGTGCCGGTTTTATTAACAATCGATAACAAAGTCATTGAAGAAAGCAATGACGTCATGCATTGGGCACTGAAGCAAAATGACCCTGATAACTGGTTAGACGAAGATGAGGCAAAAAGCCAATATCTGATTGACTATAACGACAATGAATTTAAGCATTTTCTTGACCGTTATAAGTATTATGTTGGCTATCCTGAGCAGTCGCAGGAATATTATAGGGAAAACGCGGAAAGCTTTCTTAAAGTGCTTGAAAATAATCTGGCTGAAAATAATGACCTTGCATTACTTGGTAATCGACTAAGTCTGGCTGATATTGCTATTTTTCCTTTTGTTCGACAGTTTGCCAGAGTGGATCTCGATTGGTTTCAAGCAAGTCCTTATAAGTCTGTTATTCAATGGTTAAGCAAACTTGAAGAATCAGACTTATTCAAAAGCTGCATGAAAAAGTATGCACAATGGTTGCCTGGACATGAACCTGTTTACTTTCCTGTCTGAATGAAAGATACCCTGTATAAAACAACAACTGAACCGGTTAAACCATTCGAGTTTAATAAACGCGTTGTTGATGTCTTTCCTGATATGATCGAGCGTTCTGTGCCGGGTTACCCTTTAACTGTTTCCATGATCAGTGTTATGGCTAACGACTATGTGCAAGAAGGAACCAATATTTATGACTTAGGTTGTTCTTTAGGCGCTGTTAGTCTGGCGATACAACAGGGAGTCAAGAATAAAACTTGCCGCATTATTGCTGTCGATAATTCACAAGCAATGATCGATGCTTGTCTTGAAAAAATACCCGATGAAAATATCGAATTTGTCTTAGATGATGTGTTAAATACAGAGATTAATAATGCGTCATTAGTTGTTATGAACTTTACCTTACAATTTATTCCTTTGTATCAACGTAATTCATTAATCAAAAAAATATATCAGGGTTTGTTGCCGGGTGGGGCGTTAATTCTTTCTGAAAAGATTATGTTTGATGATGAAAAAGAAAACGAAGCGATGAATCACTTGCATCACCATATGAAAGAATTAAATGGCTATGATCAAATGGAAATTGCTAGTAAACGTAATGCTTTGGAAAATGTATTAATTCCTGAGTCAATTGAAGCACATGAAAATCGTTTAAATGATAGTGGTTTTAAAAATGTATTTATGTGGTTGAAGTGTTTTAACTTTGTTTCTTTTGTCGCGGTTAAATAATTGTATTTTTAATGGATTATAAAAAATTACTTAACACGCTTAAAGAAAGCGGCATGGAAGAGTGGTCAAGCTTGCTTGGCGCACAGTTGTTTGAATACTTTTCTAACTTAAATCATGGCAATTATCCGAAGTGGAAGTTTGCGCTTGATGTGTTGCCTGAGATAGATAACGCTTCTTTTGAACTGAATGCAGATAGTGTCACGATTGGCAGCGCTTCAGAATGTTCTAGTGAACAACAAGCTTTTATGCGCAAACAATTGGAGCAATTCATTCCTTGGCGCAAAGGGCCGTTTAAATTATTTGATATCGATATTGATACAGAATGGCGTTCCAATTGGAAATGGGATCGTTTAAAAGACAAAATTAAACCGTTAGAAGGAAAAATGGTGTTGGATGTCGGTTGTGGTAACGGTTATTACGGTTGGCGCATGTTAGGTGAGAAAGCTAAATATGTTGTTGGTATGGACCCTACCTTATTATTTTTAATGCAATTTCTAGCTATTAAAACCTATATGCCAAATGCCAATATTGATGTTGTGCCTTTAGGTATTGAATCTTTGCAAAATACTCCTTTAAATTTCGATACGGTTTTTTCTATGGGGGTTATTTATCATCGCCGTGATCCGGTTGAACATATGTATCAATTAATGGCTTGTTTAAAGTCGGGCGGTGAACTTGTATTGGAAACATTAATTGTAGAAGCAGACAAAGCAATAGCGTTAAAACCGGAAGACCGTTATGCAAAAATGAAGAATGTCTGGTCTATTCCTAGTCAAAAACTACTCATCGAATGGGCGGAACAAGCCGGGTTTGTTAATGCGCGCATTGTTGATGTGACAACGACGACAACGGAAGAACAACGAAAGACAGATTGGATGAAATTTGAATCTTTAGGTGATTATTTAGACAAGCAAGACAACGGTAGAACAATAGAAGGTTATCCAGCACCAATACGTGCTATTCTCTTGGCAGACAAACCTTAATAATAAAATTATCAAGCAATAAAACTATTAGGAACTTATTATGAAATACAAATCGCTCATTCTA
>JBMZNW010000265.1:0-2630 GCA_049619915.1 Gammaproteobacteria bacterium | reverse complement strand
TAATGAAATAGAAACAGCCAATCCCTGGCAATCTGTCAAAGTAAAATCCGGTGACAGTCTGGCATTGATTTTCTCAAGACTCGGCTTAAGCCCGACAACGCTCTACAACATCATGTCACTTGGCAAACAAGTGTCTAATCTGAAAAAAATCCGACCAGGGCAGATTTTAAACTTTCATATTGAAGACGATAAATTAATCGCGCTTGAATATGAAATGAATTTGACCAAAACACTGCTTGTTGAAAAAACAGAAAATAAATTCTCTAGCGAAATAAAAGAAGTTGAGCTTGAAAGAGTCGTAAAAAATACCAGCGCTATTATTAATGACTCCTTGTTTCTTGCCGGTAAACGAGCGGGCATGACTGATAACTTAATCATGCAACTTGTAGCAGTCTATGGCTGGGATATTGATTTCGCTCTGGATATACGTGAAGGTGATTCATTCACTGTTATCTATGAAGAACAATATAAAGATGGTGTTAAAGTATCGGATGGCCCCATCATCGCAGCAGAGTTTGTTAATCGTGATACACCTTTAAGAGCAATTCGTTATAAGCATGATGATGGTCGCGTCGATTATTATGCCGATAATGGTGATGCGATGCGTAAAGCTTTTCTTAGAACACCGGTTGAACTTGCGCGTATTAGTTCTCGATTTAACCTGAAAAGAAGACACCCAATACTAAATAAAATTAGAGCGCATAAAGGTGTTGATTATGCTGCATCAACAGGTACGCCAATAAAAGCAACGGGCGATGGAACTGTAATTCATGCGGGTAAAAAAGGTGGCTATGGACGAACTGTCATTTTAAAACACGGTGGTAAATACAGTACCTTATATGCACACATGCATCGTTATGCCAAAGGGGTGCGTACCGGAGCCAGAGTTAAGCAAGGGCAAGTCATCGGTTATGTTGGCAAAAGTGGGCTGGCAACCGGACCACACTTACATTATGAATTCAGAATCAACGGTGTTCATCGAAACCCTTTAACCGTGAAGTTACCGAAGGTTGAATCAATTAATAAAAAACATCTAGCCGAATTTAAAGCAAAAATAAATCCGATGCTTGTTGAACTCAATAGAATAACCGGTAAAAGTGCCATCGCTATTAAGGAACAGAACAGTCCTATTAAACTCGCCAATGCCACGATGGAAGACGGCTAAGAGTACTATTCGAAATTCAACTATTCCTTGAAATTAACGTGAAATTAACTTGAGTTAGATATGTATTACATAGGACTCATGTCAGGTACCAGTATGGATGCAGTCGATGCTGCACTGGTTGAGTTTGATAACAAAGCCAAGCTTATTCATTACTGTGAATATCCAATAGAACAATCCCTCAGACATCAGGTTCGTTCTATTAATGAAAATAGCAGCTTGTCTCAAGTGGCTGCATTAGATCATCAATTAGGTCATCTATTCGCTGACGCGGTTAATGACTTACTTAAACAAACAAATGTTTCCTCTGAGCAAATAATAGCAATCGGCAGTCACGGACAAACCGTCTTTCATAAACCTGATGCCAGTCCTGACAGTCCATATACGAGTTCTATACAAATCGCTGATCCGAATATCATCTGTGCTAAAACAGGTATAAGCACAGTTGCTGACTTCAGAAGAATGGATATGGCTTATGATGGTCAGGGAGCGCCGCTTGCCAGTGCTTTCCATCAATATCAATTTCAACAAGAAGATAAATCACTAGTTATTTTAAATATTGGCGGTATTGCAAATATCACTTTATTACCTAACGACGCAAGCAAGATCATTGGTTTTGATACTGGCCCGGGTAACGGCTTACTTGATGACTGGATTCAATTAAACAAATCAGAAGAATATGACAAAGACAGTGCATGGGCTCTCTCGGGTAAAGAAAACGCTGATTTATTAAAAAGTTTGTTAAGCGATGACTATTTTTCTGTCGAACCACCGAAAAGTTCTGGCCGAGATTATTTTAATCTTAATTGGTTAAAAGAACATTTAGATAAACAAGACAAGAATATCGCTGCTGTAGATGTGCAGGCAACATTATTAAAATTAACAGTAACTACAATTAGCGATGCTATAAAAAAAGTCGCTGGTGACTATGACGAAGTTTTACTATGTGGTGGTGGTGCCTATAATCCACAATTTTCAAAATTACTACAACAATCTTTAACTAAGCATAAAGTAACAACAACAAGTAACTATGGTTTAACACCAGATTGTATCGAAGCAGTTACCTTTGCCTGGTTGGCTAAACAACGAATTGAAAATAAACCAGCAAACATTCCTAACGTTACTGGGGCAAACAGAAAAGTATTACTTGGCGGAATTTATAAATGAGTATTAGAAAATTATTTTTAAAGAAGTATCAGCAAGCGCACTATCTTTTACACTGAAAAGGACGAGCCGCAACCACAAGTGGTCTGTGCATTCGGGTTACGGATAACGAATTGAGCGCCTTCCATGCCTTCTGAATAGTCTATTTCTGCACCAGATAGATATTGAAAGCTCATTGGATCAATCAATAATTTAACGCCTTCGTTTTCAACAACAGTATCACCGTCGCCTACTTCTTCATCAAAAGTAAACCCGTATTGGAAGCCAGAACAACCACCACCACTAACAAAAACTCGAAGCATCA
>JBMZNW010000264.1:0-2677 GCA_049619915.1 Gammaproteobacteria bacterium | reverse complement strand
TTAATTACAGTTTAGATCTGAAAAATAAGTCGATACTTATTTTGGGTGCAGGAGGATCGGTTAGAGCAATACTGGAACCTCTTTGTGAACAAAAACCAAAAAATATTGTAATAGCTAATCGTACTGTTTCGAAAGCAGAAGAGCTCGTTCAGCTATTTTCAGATAACACTGATATACAAGCTTATTCTTACGATAGCCTAAAACAAATTACGGGGGCTTTCGATTTAATCATTAATGGCACGTCGCTTAGTTTGAGTGGAAAGTTACCTGATATTCCAGTAACGGCGATTAATAATAAAACCAGTTGTTATGATTTAATGTATTCAGATACGGACACCGTCTTTATGCAATGGGCTAAAAAGCAAGGCGCATTAAAGGTGATGGATGGTTTAGGAATGCTAGTTGAACAAGCAGCAGAAGCCTTTCTTATCTGGCATGGTGTAAAGCCAGAAACCGGATCCGTTATTAAAGCATTAAGAGCTAATTCGTAGTATTTTTTTACGAGAATAATTTAAAAATAGTGATTTTTTTGTGAGAGCAAGGAAGCACCGCGCGCAAAATCGGAGTGTATGTAATGAATACATGAGGATTTGAGCACGGAGCTGACGCGGCTTACCGAGAATATTTTTATAACGAACGGCATATTAATCGCGAAAAAAGTGCATTTTATAGTCCATTCAGTTTATCCATCAAATCTGGTAACCATGTTACTAACTCTGGTATCAGTATTAAAATAACAATAGTAATAACTTGTATCAATACAAACGGAATAATGCCTGAATAAATTTGTTGTATACGTACTTCGGCTGGTGCAACTGCCTTTAAATAAAATAATGAAAAACCGAACGGCGGTGTTAAAAAAGATGTTTGCAGATTAATCGCAATCAACACAGCAAACCATAACAAATCAATACCTAATTGATGAGCAATAGGCGCAAGAATAGGAATAACAATAAAACAGATTTGTAAGAAATCGAGAAAGAAGCCAAGAATAAAAATAAGGATCATGCTAACTAAAAGGAATCCCCATATTCCTCCGGGCAAACTGGACATGGCATCTAAAACTAATCTATCTCCATCCATACCGATAAACACAGACCCAAATGCGGAGGCACCAATTAAAATAATAAAAACCATGCTGGTTAACTTTGTTGTTTGTTGCATGGCATCTTTGAGATTGTTTAATGTTAACTTTTTATGCAATGCGGCTAGTGTCATCGCACCAATAGCGCCTACTGCAGCTGATTCAGTTGGTGAAGCAATACCAAAAAATATCGAACCAAGAACAGCAAGAATTAAAAATAAAGGTGGCAGTAGTGTAATTAATGCTTGTATAACATTTAAGTTTTCGTCATCGACTTTTAATGCTGGAACATGCTGTGGTTTATATAAAGCATAAGAAAAAATATAGAGCATGAATAATACGACTAAGAGAGAGCCGGGAACGACAGCCCCCATAAATAAGCGGCCTACAGGTACCCCCATAACATCGCCAAGCAGGATTAGAATAATACTCGGTGGAATGATTTGGCCTAAGGTGCCAGAAGCTGCAATCGTACCTGTTGCTAAAGCGGGTGAGTAATTGTGTTTAAGCATCGTTGGTAAGGCAATAATCCCCATCGTTACAACCGTTGCACCAACAACACCGGTTGTTGCAGCTAACATAGTACCAACAATGACAACCGATAAAGCCAGACCTCCACCTAATTTCCCGCAAAGTTTTGCCATGGTTTCCAGTAGATCTTCTGCTAAGCCAGATTTATCAAACACCACACCCATGAAGATAAATAAAGGAACAGCGAGTAAAGTAAAGTTCGTCATAATACCCCAGATGCGTAGGGGTAAAGATAGGAAGTGATCGAAGCCTAGAAAAATACCGCCAAAGACTAATGCGACAGCACCAAGAGTAAAGCCGACGGGGTAGCCCATTAACAATAGCAGCATTAAAGTGAGAAACATCAAGATAACGGCAACAGTCATGATGCTTCACCACCTAAAGCAAAGGCTATTTTTTTTATGCTTTCTGCAATGCCTTGAAGAATTAATAAAATAAAGCCAAGCGGGATCATTGATTTAATTAACCAACGTGCGGACAAGCCGCCTGGATCAGGTGATGCTTCATTGTAAATATAAGCCTGGCTGATAAAGGGCCATGCGTTAATAACAATGAGGATAGAAAAAGGTAATAAAATAAATAATGCGCCAAATGCATCAATCAAGGCGCGATGCTTATCATTCAGGAATTTACTGCGATAGAGTACGTCCAGACGGACATGCTCATCATGTTTAAGTGTATAGGCGGCACCGATTAAAAAGATTATCGAAAATAAATGCCACTCCAATTCTTGTATGCCAATAGAGCCACTCTGAAACAGGTAACGCATGGAAACGTCATAGGCTACGAGTAGCACCAAAATAATGACTAACCAGGATATTGCTTTTCCTGTCCATTCCGTAAATTGATCGATAACAGAGCTGAGCTTTAAGAATATTTTTTTCAAAATAACGTTATTTCTTATTCTTTTTGAGTGTGAAGTATAAACGAAAGGTTTGAAAAAGAGCAGGAGGTTTGTAAGTACTTACGTCCATTAGAATTTAGTGATTTTCTAAGGAAAATTTCCTAAAAAATGTGAATTATGCACAGCAAATAACATTGAAATATTTTTCATATTGTCAA
>JBMZNW010000263.1:0-2682 GCA_049619915.1 Gammaproteobacteria bacterium | reverse complement strand
CCGCCCATAATAATCGCGGTTGGGACTTTCAGGTTCATATCATAAATGGATTCTTCCGCTTCACCATCCGCACCGACAACCCAGGCACCGGCTTCTTTTATTTTTTTAATCGCACGAACCAGATTCGTTACGGTAATAACCGTCACATTCTCTACTGCACCGCTAGCCACTTTTCGTACTGTATCAGTGATACCGACTGCTCTGTCTTTCGGGATAATAATCGCCGTTACTTTCGTTGCTTCCGCTGTACGAATGCATGCGCCAAGATTATGCGGATCCTGCACGGAATCGAGAATTAAATATAAAGGATTGTTGTCCTTGTTCTGCTCCAATATTTGGTCAAGGTCGTTATCTGTTTTTTTCTTCGCCGGTTTTACTTCAATAATCACACCCTGATGATTTTGATTTTTCGTCATACGACTCATCGTCGCTCTGGGTGTTGATTGCACTGCAAGTCCGAGCTTATTCATTTCATCGTGTATCGCACGCACCGAATCTGAATTAATCGCTTCCTGTACCCAGGCATTAATAATTCTATCGGGAGATGATTCCAGCATCTGAGTTACCGCATGGATACCAAATATTTGTTCTGTTCTTTTAGCCACCTATTACACCTTTAAGATTAATAGTGATATCGAGTTTAGTGCAAGGCGTCCCGCAGTGACAACCTGAGACATATCATTTAGATAGGCGAAGGTTGAACGAGGAAACAACGCAGCAATAAGCTCGATAGTGCTGTTAATCTTGCAATTCAAAGTCAATCTTTCGTTCATCCATATTAACGTTACTAACTAATACTTTCAGTCTTTGTCCCAACTTAAATACTTTACCTCCACGTTCGCCACGCAAAGTATGTGTTATTGCGTCGTGATGATAATAATCTATCGGTAAATTACTAATATGAATTAAACCTTCAATATAAATATCATCCAACACAACGAATAAACCAAATGCGGTGACTGAACTGACTATACCTTCAAAGGTTTCACCAACCTTGTCTTTCATATAAGCACATTTCAAGCGTTGAACCGCATCGCGCGAGGCTTCTTCTGCTCGACGTTCTGTCAAAGAACAATGTTCTGCTAACTCAAACATAGCTTGTTGTGAATACACAAACGTATCTGCTGTATTGCCGTTAATAATATGCTCTATTGCACGATGCACCAATAAATCCGGATAACGCCTTATCGGTGAAGTAAAATGCGCATACGTGGCAAAACCTAGGCCAAAATGACCTTCATTTATCATGCTATAGGCAGCGAGAGGCATGCTACGTAATAATATCGTTTCCAACATTGGCGCATCATCACGTTTACGAATGTTTACCATTAACTTTGCATAGTCTTTTGCAGTGGGTTCATCGCCACCGCCTAAAGACAATCCGATTTGAGATAATAAAGAACGCACATTTTCAAGTTTTTCCAACTTTGGAGTTTCATGAATACGATAAAGACTGGCTATTTCATGTTTCTCTAAAAACTCGCCAGCTGCAACATTCGCTACCAGCATCATCTCTTCAATTAAACGATGCGCATCATTTCTTTCAAGTTGAACTATCGTTTCAATATGTCCTTCATCATTAAACTGAAAGCGTGCTTCCATAGAAGAAAAATCAATCAACCCGGCTTTCTTTCTTTGTTCGTGTAACAACTGATAGAGCTGATAAAGGTTATCAAAGTGTTCAACTAAATCGCCACGCTTACTTCTGGCTGCTTCATCTTTATCAACAACAATCGATTGCATCTCATCGTAAGTTAAACGCGCTGCTGATTTAATAATTCCTTTAAAAAAAGAAGAACGTTTTACTTTACCTTTGGCATCAATGTTTAATTCACAAACAAGGCTATTGCGATCAACCTCCGGTTTTAATGAACACAAACCATTCGATAAAATTTCCGGCAACATGGGGATAACGCGATCAGGAAAATAAACAGACGTGCCTCTTGTTCGTGCTTCATTATCCAATGCTGATTTATTTTTTACATAATGCGAGACATCAGCAATAGCGACTAGTAATCGCCAACCACTGCCTTCTTTTTCACAATAAACCGCATCATCAAAATCACGCGCATCTGCACCATCAATCGTGACAAGAGGAAGTTCACGAATATCTTTCCGATTATCAGCATCATCTATGACAACTTCTTCTGTTAAACCTTTAATTTCCTCTTTAACTTCATCAGGCCATTCAAATGGTAATTCATAACTTCGTATTGCAAGATCAACTGCCATACTGCCTTCAAGACCGTCACCGATAATATTCAAGATACGTCCAATAGCCTGACGATGCTTTTCCGGTTGATGTAAAATTTCTATAACAACGTACTGACCATGTTTGGCATTATTTTTTTCATCAGGAGGAATTAAAATATCCTGACTGATGCGTTTATTGTCAGGCACAACATAAGCAATGCCACTTTCTTCATAATAGCGGCCGACAATTTGATGATTCGCACGTTCTAATACTTCAATCAACACACCTTCGCGCTTACCTTGTTTATCAACATTAACTTCGCGAACAACAACGTAATCACCATTTAGTACTGTTCGCATTTGTCTTGCTGATAAAAATAAATCTTTACCGCCCTCATCCGGCACAACAAAACCATAACCATCGGGATGGCCAATAACACGCCCTTTAATCAAATCCATTTTTTCAATTAGTCCATAACTACCACGACG
>JBMZNW010000262.1:0-2690 GCA_049619915.1 Gammaproteobacteria bacterium | reverse complement strand
CAGTATTATTTACAAGAGGTTACATCCTTTTATTTTCTTTCTTTGCCACATGACCAGCATAATTCGAATTGTCCTTCTATCAATTCACCGCATTGGCATTGCCAGGCGTCTTGCTGCGGCGCTGCATCAAGTGCTGTTTTTATCAGTTTTTCAGCTGAATGAAAGTCTGTTTCATTATTAATCCAAACCTCGGGCCAACACTCATTTATTGGTAATTCGCCGATACCACCGGTTAAATTCATATTTCGAAGGTGGCATTCAATATTATTGGCTTCCAATAAACTATGAACATGACCAGCTAGAACAAAATTGTCGCTAGTAAAAACTTTTTTCATTTTAGTAAAGCAAATATAAAAGACAAAAAAGTGAAATAAGCAGCGCGATAACCGCTAAAATTGTAATCCGATTTAGTTGGCTTATTGTGCTTTTTAATTGAACTGCTAATGATTCATTCTGTTTTGCCAATTCTTCGATTAGCTTTATTTGTTCTACATTGGATTCAGCATTTGCATCGAGTCGTTGGTGCAATCGATCTACTTCTTTTTTAATGCCATCAATGGTGTCCGGTATTTCTTTTTCAATTTTATTTTCTTCACCTTGATCACGAATTAATTTGATTAAACGCGTCGCACCTTGAATAACAACGGGTGCGGTATTCAGTATCGTATTAATTGTTGCAAGGCTCATAATCGGTTTTTTAGACATTTATTTCTTATAAAGTTTGCGATGCTGGCTTTATAATTAAGCCAGTTTCAACATCAATAATTAATAATATGTCTAAATATATGTTGCGAGCAACGAATATCAAGGCGCTGATGTGAAACTTTATGTCGAATATGGGGTAAGCATCAACACGATTACCCTAAACAATTATTTAAGTTCATGTATGTAAACAAAGGGATTTTTCGATAAAATCGCCTGTCTATAAAACACCCATAAAAATGAGAGTTACATATAAATGTCTGCAATTTCGGAAATTCAACGCTTAAAAACACATATTAGCCAACAGATTATTGGTCAGGAAACACTGGTTAACCGTCTATTGATTGCATTACTAGCTGATGGCCATTTGCTGGTAGAAGGCGCACCGGGTTTGGCTAAGACCCGAGCAATTAAAGTACTGGCTGATGGTATCGAAGCAAATTTTCATCGAATTCAATTTACACCGGATTTATTACCGGCAGATCTGACAGGAACAGAAATCTATCGTCAGCAGGAAGGTAGTTTTGTTTTTCAACAAGGCCCTTTATTTCATAACCTCGTTTTAGCCGATGAAATAAACCGTGCTCCAGCAAAAGTTCAGTCGGCATTACTCGAAGCAATGGCAGAACGACAAATCACTGTAGGTAAAGAAACCTATGCATTGCCCGATTTATTTCTGGTAATGGCAACGCAAAATCCGATTGAACAAGAAGGCACTTATCCTTTACCCGAAGCACAACTGGATCGTTTTCTTATGCATGTGACTATTGACTATCCGGGTGATAAAGAAGAACAGGAAATTTTAAAGCTGGCACGTAATGAAGCGAAGCAATCATTTAGCGCTGAAAGTAATACGCCTGTTAAACAAGAAGCGATTTTTGCCGCGCGTGATGAAGTGTTATCTATTTATATGGCAGACAATATTGAACAATATTTATTACAAATTGTTTTAGCGACGAGAAATGCGAGTGCCTATGGTGATGATTTAGCGCAATGGTTGCAATACGGAGCAAGTCCAAGAGCGAGTATTACATTAGATCGCTGTGCTAGGGCACATGCCTGGTTGCAACAACGTGATTATGTCGGGCCAGAAGATATTCAAGCGGTTGCACACGAAGTATTACGTCATCGTTTAATATTGAATTATGAAGCCGAAGCAGAAGGCATGACCACTGACAGTGTTATTTCAGAATTGCTTTCTCGTATTGCTGTTCCTTAATCGTTATTCCTTGTCATGTCTGCTGCATCTGACTCTATTTCCTGTCCTGCGCGTATAACAACGGCTGACTTAATTGCTTTAAGCCAGAAGAGCCGTAGTTTGTCTCTCAAGGCCGGCATGATCAGCGCTGTTCAAGCTGGAGATTATCAGTCTGCTTTTAAAGGGCGCGGTATGGAATACGATGAATCACGTTTATATCAAGCCGGTGATGATATCCGTAATATTGATTGGCGTGTTACAGCGAGAACAGGTAAAGCGCATACCAAATTATTTTGTGAAGAACGTGAGCGACCAGTACATATCTGGGTTGATTTCAGAGCGCCTATGTTTTTTGCAACACGCGGTAAATTTAAATCAGTTATCGCCGCAGAGCTTGCCAGCTTATTTGCCTGGACAGCAAATCGACAAGGCGACCGTGTTGGCGGTGTTGTTTTTTCAGATAGTGTTCACCATGAATTAAAACCGCAACGCGGTAAGTCAGCTGTTTTAAGATTAATTAAGCATCTGGTTGAACATCCTGCCTGGCAACAAAACGATGTTAGTGAAGATGAGCAAAAAGGTATGTCGCGTTCTTTAATTAATTTAAGGCGTATGACACGGCCGGGAAGTTTGGTTATTTTATTAAGTGACTTTCGTGGTTTTGACGAAGAGTCACGTTCACACCTGATTCGTTTGCGTCAGCATAATGAACTCATCATGGTACATATTTATGATTGGTTAGAAGCATTCTTGCCGCCTTCAGGCAGTTATCGGATCCGTAATGGCGAAC
>JBMZNW010000261.1:2479-2696 GCA_049619915.1 Gammaproteobacteria bacterium | reverse complement strand
AGAAGAAGGCACTCAACTTCGCTTCTTAAAAATCTTTGTAAAAACGCTGATTGGTCGTCTGGCTGATACAACTTCGGTTCTCAGTCAAAGCACAAATTAAGACAATAACTATTATAAAAACCATATCGTCTTCAAAAAGTGACAAATAAGACGTGGTTCATATTACATTTTAGTGTAATATTTGCCTAAGAAGTTAAGCTAAACCAATGAAAATTCA
>JBMZNW010000261.1:0-2458 GCA_049619915.1 Gammaproteobacteria bacterium | reverse complement strand
TAACTTAAACATGTTGGTACTTAAGATACTGGACGTAAATAATAAAAATCAATAACTTAGTGCAATAGCTCGGGTTAAGTTCTAATATTTTAGAATATTTGTTAAGGAAATTAGGCAAAGTTTCAATATGAATGATTCGAAAAAAACAGTGATTGTTGTAGATGATAATGCAACCGTTCGTAAATTATTTGAACGTAGCACTGAAAATCTTGCGCTTGATCTATTTGCCTATGATTCGGCTCGTTCTTCGATGGAATATCTGGCGGAAAACAAGCCTGATTTACTATTTCTCGATATTATTATGCCAGACAAGGATGGACTTACCTTTTTACAGGAACTAAGAAAATTACCGCTACATAGAGATACGCCCGTTATTATGATTACCTCAAAGGACTATGCGCAGGATAGAACCATCGCAAATGAACTTGGTGCACTAGAATTTATCACCAAACCGATGCCAATGGGGGCAATAACGGATATAATCCTTAAACATATTAATAACGATAACCCATACAGTTAATAAATAGCGCATGGCAAAATCCTATCTCCATTTTTGGGGTGTGCGGGGATCATATGCATCACCATTTCCTAGCCACTTAAAAGTTGGCGGCAACACATCGTGTGTTGAAGTAACCGTTGGCGACGAAATTGTTATCTGTGATGCCGGAACAGGCATTATTCCCCTTGGTAATAAACTTGTAGCTGAAAGTGAAATAAAAGATGTCCTTATTATTTTGACTCATTACCATTGGGATCATATTTGCGGTCTACCTTTCTTTGTACCGGCTTTCATCCCTGATTGGAATATCAATTTTTTTGGGCCTGGTGAATCTATCCAGGAAATAAAACAAAATCTGGATTCGCAAATGCAAGCGCCCTATTTTCCAGTCGGCACCGAAACTTGGATGGCAAATATTAATTATATTGAGCCAAGAGAGACTGCAATAAAAAAAGGCAATATAGATGTCAGTTATTATGGTGCTCACCATCCCGGCATAACCTATGGTTATAAAATCAAGGCAGCCGGTAAAACAATCATCTATGTCTCGGATAATGAATGTCAATTTCTAGACAAATCCATAAAACAGAAAATGACAGAGTTCAGTGAAGAAGAACAAGAAATGTTTGAAGCAATGAACCGCGAAGAATATGAATATGAATTACAACTGATTCAAGGTGCCGATATTCTGATTCATGATGCCCAGTACACACCAAAAGACTACGAGATGAAACGCGGTTGGGGACACTCTTGTTATGTTGATGTCGTTAATTATGCTATTGATGCAGAAGTGAAAGAACTTTATCTTTTTCATCATGATCCCTACAACAATGATGAAGCAATAGACAAAATTGATGAGCACAGTCAGCAAATCATTAAAGAACGAAATTCTTCTCTAAAATGCTTTATCGCTAGAGAAGGCATGAAAGTCGAACTCGACTAATCCATTTACACTTTTCATATAGCAAATGGACGTTATCCTTAATGGCGAATCATACGCATTAGAACAAGCCTGTAATATTGATAAGCTTGTCGAGACTCTTCAATTAGAAGGTAAATTTGCCATTGAAGTAAACCAAACTATCGTGCCTCGTAGCGAATTTCCTAACACTCAACTTCATGCAGGCGACAAAATAGAAATCGTACAAGCTATTGGTGGCGGCTAATTTTATTACTACTTAATTATTATGTCTGATTCAAAAAAAGATTATCTCAATATTGCTGGTGTTAATTACAACTCTCGTTTATTAGTTGGTACAGGCAAGTACAAAGACTTTGCGGAAACCAAAAATGCAATTGAAACCAGTGGTGCTGAAATTGTTACCGTTGCAATACGTCGCGTGAACATCGGTCAAGATAAAGACGAACCAAATTTACTCGATTTCATAACACCTGATAAATACACACTATTACCCAATACTGCCGGTTGTTACGATGCAGAGTCGGCGGTTAGAACTTGTAAACTGGCACGCGAACTACTGGACGGACATGATCTGGTGAAACTTGAAGTACTGGGTGATGAAAAAACACTTTTCCCAGATATACCGCAAACATTAGATGCCGCCCAACAACTCGTTGATGATAACTTTAAAGTGATGGTCTACACGACTGATGATCCAATTATGGCGAAACGTTTTGAAGAAATGGGTTGTGTCTCGGTAATGCCGCTTGCTGCGCCTATTGGTTCAGGTTTGGGTATTCGCAATCCTTATAATATCCGTACCATTATTGAAAATGCATCTGTACCTATTATTGTTGATGCTGGTGTTGGCACAGCCTCCGATGCGGCTATTGCAATGGAACTTGGCTGTGATGGTGTGTTAATGAATACCGCTATTGCCGAAGCTAAAGATCCTGTCTTAATGGCGAGCGCAATGAAAAAGGGCATCGAAGCAGGACGCGAGGCTTTTCTTGCCGGACGCATGCCGAAACGTGCTTATGCGAGTGCTTCTTCGCCAA
>JBMZNW010000260.1:328-2739 GCA_049619915.1 Gammaproteobacteria bacterium | reverse complement strand
AACACTGGTGTTAAACCAAAAATGGCCGTATTACGCGAACAAGGTGTTAATGGTCAAATAGAGATGGCCGCCGCATTTGATCGTGCCGGTTTTGAATGCATTGATATTCATATGCAAGACTTAATTGATGAAAAGATAACTCTTGACAGTTTTAACGGACTAGTTGCTTGCGGTGGTTTCTCTTATGGTGACGTACTCGGCGCAGGCGGTGGTTGGGCAAAAACGATTTTATACAATGACAAGCTCAGCAAAATGTTCGAAAGTTTTTTTAACCGTAACAGCACTGTTGCCTTAGGTGTTTGTAATGGTTGTCAGATGATGTCGCAACTTCGTGATTTAATACCCGGCGCTGCTTCATGGCCAAACTTTATTAAAAACAATTCAGAACAATTTGAAGCACGCTTGGTGATGGTTGAAGTTATGGACTCACCTTCCGTTATGTTCAAAGGTATGAGCGGTTCGAAGATACCTGTTGTTGTTGCACACGGTGAGGGACAGACATCAAATGATTCTCAAAATAATGCTGCACTTCGTTATGTTGATAACGCAGGAGCCGCGACTGAAATCTATCCATTCAACCCAAATGGTTCAGCGAAAGGACTTACTGGTTTTAGTAATGACGATGGTCGCATCACGATCATGATGCCACATCCTGAACGTGTCTTTTTGAGCAAGCAATTTTCAAGTTTATCGCCTGCATGGAACAATGAATACAGTCCCTGGATGAAACTATTCATCAATGCGCGTGAGTTTTTAGACTAAAACAGAGAACAGGTCCACTTACAACCTGACAATACGCTGTCCATCAGATACACTTATTTTCATAATGTTTTTGAATTTCGTATTATGAAAAAAACAAAGGGTATTTCAGAAGAAGACAGCGCGCTTTTTAGAGAAGCCATTGGCGATATAACGCCAATGAAAAAAGCGAGTATGCTTCATAATAAACCTGAAGCTAAAAGAAAACCAAAAAAGCAAGCAGCCCCATCTCCTTCTTCACAATCGCTATACGATAGTGAGTTTGAACAGAACTTACTTGAACGCGGCGATGAGCTTTTTTTTGCCCGCCCGCAAGTCTCAAACGCAACATTAAAAAAATTACGTCGTGGTCAAATCAATATAGATGAAGAACTTGATCTGCATGGCATGACGGTTGAAATGGCAAGAAAGGCTCTGCAAGAATTTCTTACTGATTGCCACGACTACTCCTGGCAATGCGTAATCATTATTCATGGCAAAGGCATAGGCTCAGACAGTAAAAAACCAATTTTAAAAAACAAGGTTAATAACTGGCTACAACAAAGAAAGGATGTTTTAGCTTTTTGTTCAGCGAGACAAGCGGATGGCGGTACGGGTGCTATTTATTTATTGTTAAAAATAAGCTAAGTACTATTATTAATATAAAAATATTTTCACGGAAGTTATAAATTAATGGTTGCCAAATTCTTTTCAAAAATTAAACAACGGCTTAAAAGTCGTCATGATTCGGAACATGGACAACATATTTTTAGAATTACCTTTGGCATTATATGGTTCATTTATTTGTTATGGGCAGATACTCGGTTTGATGTTCCTGACATACTGTTCCATCTGGTTTATTTATATAACGCAGCCGGTATCATTCTATTCATATGTGTTATTTACGATCCCAATATATCTATTAAAAGACGCATTTTTGCAATAGCACTTGACGCTATTTGCATAAACCTATCGATCTTTAGCACCGGAGAACTTGGCGCACCTATATTTGGTGCTTATTTAACGACTGCATTTGGTTATGGCTTCAGATACGGGAACACTTATCTATTTGCCAGCACCATAACCTCGGTTTTAGGCTTTTCTTATATTGCTATAAACAACACATACTGGAGTGACCAACCGATATTAAGCAGTAGTTTATTAATTTTGTTAATCATCTTACCTGCTTATGCATCAAGTTTGGTTTCACAATTACATAAAGCCGTAGAATCTGCTGACAAGGCAAATCAGGCAAAGAGTCAATTTCTGGCAAACATGAGCCATGAAATAAGAACGCCATTAAACGGTGTCATTGGCATGAGCGCTTTACTTTCTAAAACAACACTTACTGTAAAACAAAAAGACTTTGCTTCCAGCATAAATGCATCAGCCAAAACATTATTGGCTTTGATTAATGATATTTTAGATATATCTAAAATTGAAGCGGGCAAAGTAAACATTGAAAAAATAAATTTTGATTTACACTCATTAATCAACTCTGTTGCGCTAATGCTGTCGCCACAAATTCAGAAAAAAAATGTTTTATTAAATGTTCATATTTCACCTGAGATACCTTTCTTATTAAAAGGTGATATTTTACATCTAAAGCAGATCCTTATTAATTTAATTGGCAATGCAATTAAATTTACAGAAAAAGGGTTTATTGAGATTTA
>JBMZNW010000260.1:0-318 GCA_049619915.1 Gammaproteobacteria bacterium | reverse complement strand
CATATAACTTCAGAAAACAATAATATTAAATTACGTTTTGAAGTCATTGATACTGGCATAGGTATAGGTGAAAACGAAAAAAACAAATTATTTGATAAGTTTACTCAATCAGATGAATCTACCACACGGAAGTTTGGCGGAACCGGGCTCGGCATGGCAATAGCAAAACAGCTTGTTGAGACCATGGGTGGCAAAATTGACTTTTCCAGCGTATTAGAAAAAGGAACTACATTTTGGTTTGAACTGGAATTTGAACCACAAACTGTCATTTCTGAAGAAGAAGCTTCACGTCATCATTTTAGAGGTTCACGCGTACTT
>JBMZNW010000259.1:0-2752 GCA_049619915.1 Gammaproteobacteria bacterium | reverse complement strand
AGGTATGATGCGAGTCAGAAAACAAGGTCGCGAATGGATTGATGCCGCATTTGATGAATTAAAATCATCTCCAGACTTCAATGAATTAACCTTGCCTGATTTATTAAACCACTTAATCAAACAGGGCAAACCTGTCAATGTACACTATATTGATGGACATTGGCTTGATGTTAATTCGCTTGATGATATTGACCGTGCTAATAACTTCACAAAATAATAATAAACAAAATAGAGAATCATAGTGATAGAAGCGAAAGAATTTGTTGAAGCCGCGCGTGAACTTGGCTTTAACCGTTATACCGGTGTGCCCTGCTCTTTTTTAACGCCGTTTATCAATTACGTTATCAACGATGATGCATTGGAATATATTTCATCTGCTAACGAAGGTGATGCATTAGCAACCGCGGCCGGATCAGCTATAGGCGGACAACGTTCAATTGTTATGATGCAAAACTCAGGCTTGGGTAACGCGGTTAGTCCTATTACATCGCTATCTTATGTATTCCGCATTCCATTTATCATTATTACAACGCATCGTGGACAACCGGGTGTAAAAGATGAACCTCAACATGAATTAATGGGGCAGATCACGCGCGAACTCTTCGACACAATGAAAGTGCCATGGGAAATATTTCCAAAAACAAAAGATGAAATCGAACCAGCATTAAGACGCGCAACGGAATACATGCTAAAAGAAAATCGTCCTTATGCTTTCATTATGCAAAAAGGCACAGTATCGCCAGAAGAATTAAAAAAGAACCCGGTTAAAGATATTACAAACCGTAAAACAGAATACCGTTCTTTACATAATGCCAACGCGTCACTGTCAAACCGTAATAATGCCTTACAACGTATTATTGAACACACACCAAAAGATAAGAGCGTAATTATTGCAACAACGGGTTTCACCGGACGTGAATTATTTGCCATTGATGATCGTGACAATCAACTTTATATGGTCGGCTCTATGGGTTGCGCATCATCACTCGGTTTAGGTGTCGCATTAGCCAGACCAGACTTAAAAGTCGTTATTATTGACGGTGATGGCGCAGGATTAATGCGCATGGGTAACTTCGCCACTTTAGGCAGTTATGCCGGTAATAACTTGATTCATATATTGCTGGATAACGAAGTGCATGATTCTACCGGTTCGCAAGCGACCGTTGCCGGGAATATAGATTTTGCCAAAATCGCAGAAGCAACCGGTTACAGTGTTTGTTTAACGGGCAACGAGCTTAGTTTGATTAATGAATTATTTTCATTACAAGGACATGAAGGCCCCGTGTTCGGTCATTTAAAAATCAATGCAGGAACGATTGATGATCTACCACGACCGGATGTCACACCAAACGAAGTTTTAACCAGATTGATGCAGCAAATAGAGACTACTTTTTAATTATGGAAATATTGTTAAATCCAGGCCCAGTAGTATTAAGCGAACGCGTAAGAAATGCGTTAAACAAACCTGACCTGTGTCATCGTGAACAAGAGTTTATCGACTTACAAAATAAAATCAGACAAAGCCTAATAGACGTTTATGGCTTAGCTGCTGATAAATGGGCTGGCATTGTTTTTACCGGTTCGGGTACGTCTGCAATGGAAGCGATGATGACCAGCTTAATACCGGCACATGGCAAAGTACTCATTATAGAAAACGGTGTTTATGGTGAACGCCTGACAAAGATTGCAAAAATACATGATATAGATCATGTTATTCTGCATCACGAATGGGGTGAAGAAATTGATCTACAAAAGCTCGAAAGTGAATTGCAATATCACGAAGAGCTATCACACGTTGCCGTTGTTCATCACGAAACAACAACGGGACGTTTGAATAATATTGATTCCATCGCCGAAGTTTGTAAAAAACATGGCAATGTTCCGATACTACTTGATGGTGTCAGTAGTTTTGCCGCCGAAGAAATTAAATTTGAAGACTGGAATATCGCCGCCTGCGCAGCAACAGCAAATAAATGTTGCCATGGTGTACCCGGCACATCATTTGTCATTGCTAACAGAAAAGCATTAGAACAAATGTCAGCGACACCTGCTCGAACACTCTATCTTGATTTAATAACCTACCTAAAAGCACAAGACAATAACGGCACACCGTTTACACAATCCATTCAAACTTTTTATGCAATCGATGAAGCATTAGATGAACTAAAAGACAAAGGCGGCTGGAAAAAACGCAATCAACAATACTGGACGTTGATGAATATTGTTCGCAATGGTTTAGATAAGCTAAACATCAAAGCTTATTTCGATAAAGAAGATTGTTCCTGTGTCCTCAATGCATTTCATCTACCAGAAGGTATTACTTATCAAGAACTGCACGACAAGTTAAAAGCAGCCGGTTTCGTTATTTACGCCGGACAAGGTGGCTTTGAAAAATCACTGTTTCGTGTCTCCTGTATGGGAGAAATTACAGAAAGTGATATGGAGAGGTTTGTTAGTGAAATGGAGAAGATTGTTAGTTAATCATTCTTTTTGAGTTTGTTTTTCGCCTGATGGCGAGTCACTTTCTCTTGCGTGCTCAAGAGAAAGTAACCAAAGAGAAGAGCACCCGAATGTCATGGCCTAAAGGCTTCCTTCGCAAGTAATAAGTTATCACGGGTCGCGCATATGCTCATCCATGATCAAATGCGCTCAATTGTGCGTCCTGCACAATTGTCCCTATAACCCATTACTTTCTCAGCATGACATAACGGGGATAATTAAAAGTGTTATATATATAATTTATAGCCTTTTA
>JBMZNW010000258.1:0-2753 GCA_049619915.1 Gammaproteobacteria bacterium | reverse complement strand
GGAATAAATGTAATGGTGATCATCGACATGTTGAATGCGGTAGAAGAGGCATTACCCATCGCAAAAGAACTGGAAGAAAACGGTAAGGCGATGAGTGATGATTGGAAAAAGTTTACTCGACGTGAAATGGATGCTGAAGAATTCAGACAAATGAGTAAACGTATTGCCAGTTTTTTAGAAATGGTCGAACAGGATGCAAAGGATTTAAATGCAGGCCTTTCCGATGTGATGATGGCGCAGGACTTCCAAGATATTACCGGACAAATTATCAGACAAGTCATAGAGTTGGTGCAAGACATGGAAGAAAGTCTAGTCAGTGTCATTCGGAAAACAGGCGCAGGCACAAAAACATCGGATGAAAAAAATATCATAGCTGAAGGGCCGCAGGTTAATCAGGAAGACAACCCGGATGTTATGTCCGGTCAGGATGAAGTCGATGATTTGTTATCGAGCTTAGGATTTTAAATCGGGTTCAGCTTATTTTAAAAAGAATTAGGTGTAAGGAAAATGGCGATAGATTTAAACGACGAAATAATGCAGGATTTTCTACTGGAAGCAGGAGAGCTTCTTGAGTTATTAAACGAACAACTGGTAGAAATGGAATCAAGACCTGAAGACAATGATCTTTTAAATGCCGTATTCAGAAGTTTTCATACAATAAAAGGTGGTGCAGGTTTTCTTTCAATCGAACCACTAGTAGATGTTTGTCATACCGCTGAGAACGTATTTGACCTATTGCGAACAGGACAACGTTCAGTCAATGCAGAATTAATGGATGTTATGCTGGCAGTACTTGATGTTGTTAATACTATGTTTGAAGAAATTAATGACGCGCAAGATCCTACGCCAGCGGAAAGTGATTTAATGCAACGCTTAAAATTATTTTCTGTGCCTGAATCTGAATCAGCCCATGAGTCAACAAGCACTGCTACTGAAGCGCCAACAGAAGCTGTTGAAACTGTAACCGAAAGCGAAGCTATTTCTGAGCCTGAACCCACGCCTGTAGCAAACGAAGAAGTTACGACAGCGGCGAATGCTGAAGAAGCTGATAAAGCCAGTTCAATTGAGGATATTACAGACGAAGAGTTTGAAGATTTACTCGATCAACTGCATGGTAAAGGAACACATGGCGGTGTTCCGCAAGCAAAAGCTGAAAATGTTGAAGAAAAAGCCGAAGCAAAAGCAGAATCTGGTTCGGAAGATATTACTGAAGATGAATTTGAAGCATTGCTTGATGACCTGCAAGCGAATAAACAAGGTGCCTTTAAAGAAACAGCTAAAGCAGCTGAAAGTGAAGATCCTGTAGCTGCAGCAAAAGTAGAGTCCGGCTCCGAAGATATTACTGAAGATGAATTTGAAGCTTTACTTGATGACCTACAAGCAAAAAAACAGGGTGCTTTTAAAGAAGTAGAAGATAAAGCAACGCCAGATAAAGAAGCATCAGATAAAGTTGTTGCAAGTAAAACAGAACCTAAAGTTGAACCGGAGTCCAAGCCTGTTTTAAAAGAAGTCAAAACAGAAAAACCTGCGGCTAAAGCGGCACCAAAAGCAGAAACAACAGTACGTGTTGAAACCAGTACGCTTGATAAAATAATGAATATGGTCGGCGAGCTTGTGTTAGTTCGTAATAGACTGGTGACTCTTGAATCAGAGATCGGTCACGATGATATGAGTAAAACGGTAAGTAATCTTGATGTGGTTACTGCCGATTTACAAACATCGGTAATGAAAACCCGAATGCAACCGATTAAAAAAGTATTTGGTCGATTTCCAAGAGTTGTTCGTGATCTTGCACGTAGCCTAAAGAAAGATGTTGTTCTGGAAATGATTGGTGAAGATACTGACCTTGATAAAAATCTTGTCGAAGCATTAGCTGATCCATTAATACATCTTGTCCGTAACTCGGTCGATCACGGTATTGAAATGCCGGATGTGCGTGAAGCGGCAGGTAAACCAAGACAAGGCACAGTCACACTTGCAGCGAAGCAGGAAGGCGAACATATTTTATTAACCATTGCTGATGATGGTGCAGGTATTGATGCGCAAGGCTTGGCAAAAAATGTTATTGAAAAAGGCTTAATGGATGAAGACTCTATTTCTAGATTGAATGATAAAGAAATATATAACCTGATCTTTTTACCGGGCTTTTCTATTAAAAAAGAAATTTCAGATATTTCTGGTCGCGGCGTCGGTATGGATGTTGTAAAAACACGTATTACTCAACTGAACGGCATGATAGAAATTGATTCAGAACGTGGTAAAGGTACAACCATGCTAATCAAAGTACCGTTGACTCTAGCCATCATGCCAACCTTAATGGTGAAACTCGGTGAGAAAGAACAAACGTTTGCATTACCGCTGGTTAATGTTAACGAAATCCTTGAACTGGACATGAGCAATGTTAACGAAGTGAATGGTAACAAAGTTATTGTGGTAAGAGGAAAGACTGTCCCTCTGGTTTATTTAAGTCATTGCCTGACAAAAAGTGTTAGCACGTTTGATAATGCAACAGGGCATGTCGTGATTGTCACGATAGGTACAAATCATGTTGGTTTATTGGTTGATAAGTTAGTAGGAAGAGAAGAGGTTGTTATTAAACCATTAGGTGCAATGCTACAGGGAACAACCGGTTTAGCAGGGGCAACGATAACCGGCAATGGCAAAATTGCGTTAATCGTTGATTTGCCTGGTCTAGTTCAATCCGGCGTAAGTAGTTTTTAATAATAATTTAATAGTGGGAAGAATAGCTCAAG
>JBMZNW010000257.1:0-2761 GCA_049619915.1 Gammaproteobacteria bacterium | reverse complement strand
AAATAAAAATTGCCCGCGTTTAACTTCTTCACCTTCTGCACGTACTTGTAATTTTTCTATCCAACCTTCCGCTCTTGCATGTATATGATTTATTCGAGTTTCGTCATAATCGATATAACCAACTGTCTCAATTCTTTTCCATAGAGGACCACGTCGTACATTAGTTGACCGCACACCAAGGTTATTAACGACCTCTGGTCTTATCTTAACAATGGAAATATCTTCATCCATACTCTCTTCTTCTCCTTCATATACAGGAAGAAGATCCATACCCATCGGAGATTTACCAGGTTCATCACGACGATAAGTTGGGTTCATTGGAGCAACCCAGTACTTCACTTTTTTTTCAGAAGCAATGTTGCTTTTATCACTTGATGTCATATCCATATTCGAGTGAAAAAACACCTGCAAAATATTAAATTTATTTTCGATAAAGATACCGGCTGAAAGCCCAACAATAATCAATATAAAAATCAGAATTATTTTCTTCATAATGTTTCTCTTGTGTAATACAACAGGTTTGCTTGAGATTTAGCGCGATTGATACGAATCTCTAACATGTCTAGTTGCGTATTTAATTCTGTTAATCGAGCACGCATCAGCGTTGTAAAATCTGTTTGATCGTTTTGATAGGCTTTTAATGTCGATTCAGAATTTTGTGCGGCATCAACAGAGGCACGTGTTTCATAAAGCTCTAGTCGTTTGCCCATTCTTATCCAGTTTGCGTGTTCCCTTTCAACTTGTCTTTTAAGTTCTAGTAAACGATCGCTACGAGCATATTTAGACGCTGTATGTTCTAACTTACTAGAAGAAAGACGTTTATCTTGACGTTTATCAGTAAAGATCGGTAAGTCCACCATAACCATTGCTGATGCAAAATCGTCACGACTTGTACCATCCAGGTTATTACCCGTTCGCTCACCATAAGTTAGATCTAACATCCAACCAGGCTTATATTGTTCTTCTGCGATCTTAATTTTTTTATCACTTGCATTAACAAGTGCATCTTCAATTTGGATTTGTGGATGAAAAACTAAATCAGAAACTATTTGTTCCAGATTTAATATTGAATTTAATTCAGGAAATGAACTTGGTAAACTTCGTTGTGCATTTTCATTGCCGATCCATTTGGCTAATTCGGCTATAGCAACTTCCTTTTCACCAACTATATTGGCAATGCGATCATCAATTAATGCTAATTCGAGTTGAGCACGAAGCACATCATGTTGATTATCCCTGCCTACAGCATATTGACGCTGTGTTATATCGAGTAATTGTTTAAATAAATTTCGGTTTTGTTGAAGAATCGAATCCGTTTTTATATTCAAATATAAATCAAGATAACTTTTACGTAATTCCCGTAATACCAAGTTTTCTTGATTTAGTGCTTTTGCATGATTAACATCGGCAATATCTTCTGTCTGAAGACGCTTATAATGAAGTGTCCGTCCACGAGGAAATGATTGTTGAACACCAAATTGAAGTTGCGTCATGTTTTCCTGATCACGATCAAAACTATCAATAGGCAAATTCATAACGCCTAATTTGAGTTTTGGATCGGGTAGTTGGCCATCTGCAATAGCACGCTCATTTAGGCTTTCTGATCGAGCTGAGTATTGCTTGATAATAAAATCTGAATTCAACGCAAGTTGTTCAGCTTCCACCAAAGATAATTCTTTAGCAATCGTACTGACAGGAATTGCTATCAGAACAATTACACTTAATTTTTTAAATATTCCATAAAAATACATAACACACCTCAAACACAAATAACAAACGTCAACTGATCTCGCGATCAATCAGCGAACAAAAAGATAAAGGTATGTTTAAATCAGAAGTACGTTGTAGGTATAGAAAGGAGGAAGTTTAGCTCGCTCGGGAGAAGAGGATATTGGATAACCCGGTGGAGCTCGATTCGACAAAGTTGTCTTTGATGCAATAGTTGCAACAATATCAAGTATAGATTTTATTTTCTCTTTTGAATCAGAATTTTTATCACTTTTAACAGTGACCGTTAATGCATCACAATCACAAGCGCCGAGGCAATGCTCATCTTCTATACTATCAATGTTATCATCAGGAACATGGCAAGCATTCGTAACTTCAGATGAAGTTTCATTATGCTTCATTGCGTTATCAGTCGAAGCAATACATGTTTGGCACAGCAATAACAGCCAACTACCCATAAAAACGGATAATATTCCAGATGCGATTTTGCGCCGCTTGTTACTAAAATACATCAACATATCAATGAGTATAGTACATACAAAATAAAAATATAAAACAACTTTTTAAAATTAATGACATTTTTGCTTAATACTTTTCTTTAATAACCAATAATTAACAGGCCAAGCTGCAATAAAACCTGCAGGTAACGCGACTAAATAACCAAGCCAGAATTTAAATTCAAATATGGATGTCGCAGAAACACCGCCGACATGATAATCAGTAAAATTCATTGTGAACTCCATGACTGCAATCGAGATTGTTTCTCCTAACCAGATTGTTTTAAACGCGCCAGCCCATGAGTTTCCCTGTTTAACCAAAGGCAATAATCCAAGTGTATAACCACTTAGAAAGCCAAGCATAGCTGCCAATATCATGGTATTCCATACACCAAGACCTAAACTAACACCTATCATCAAACCAGCGAGTTCACCAATAGCGCAGCCTGTCAGGCAATGTAACGTTGCAGAAGTAGTAAGACCTATTAATGAATTATTCGATGAATGTTGAGCATGATGACTCAAATCTTCATGGC
>JBMZNW010000256.1:2491-2766 GCA_049619915.1 Gammaproteobacteria bacterium | reverse complement strand
TAGCTTCAGTCCAATTAATATTTTCTAATAGTAAAGAAGCAATAAAAATAAATAGTAAGATGCTGGCGCTAATAATTTTCGTTTTAAGTTTATTAATAAATAGGCTTACTATTGAGGCAGCAAAAACACAAACAATAAAACTGATACCGTAATCACCAATTACAGCGGCATAATTAGCAAGCAGACTATCAGTCTGGCTAGTGCCGATATTGAGCCAAGGGAAACCAGTTAGAAACCAACCTCGTGCCCATTCAGTAATGAGCCATAATGCTGGT
>JBMZNW010000256.1:0-2481 GCA_049619915.1 Gammaproteobacteria bacterium | reverse complement strand
AAAAACTTATTAGCGATGTATCCGCATAAAGCAGGGTAGAGCGAAATAAAAGCGATAAGTAAAAAAGTAAAAAACCAAGCGCCAATAATATGCATGCCGCCAAACAGGTTAATACTGATATGTAACCAGTTTACGCCTATGCCAAACATGGTTAGGCCAAACAAATAACCTAATATAAAGTTTTCTTTTGCAGAGTCGGTTTTGTGCCAAAAACCAAACGGTTGAAAAGCAAAAGGAACTAAACCGCCGGCTATGATTGATAATAATCTTTTCGCTAGTTTGTTTTCTGCTAATAAGCGCATAAGGGTTGATATACGATTTAAAGACAGAGTTGATTATAAAGATGAATGAAAGAGTTTTATTCTTCTATCGACTCTTCGTTTGTTTCTTCTTCCGATAGTTTTGTGAAAAGCAATAGATTAACGCGTCGTTTATCAGCACGTAACACTTTTATATTGAAGCCATCATGTTCAATTGATTCACCTCGTTTTGGTAAGTGTCCAAATATATTTAGAACCAGACCGCCAACAGTATCGTATTCATTATCATCGATTGTTATACCGAAATAGTCATTGAATTCATCAATCGGTGTTAAGGCTTTGATGGTATAACGATCATTATCATGAACATTAATGTTTTCTTCATCTTCTTCGAAATCATGTTCGTCTTCAATTTCACCGATAATTTCTTCAATCACATCTTCAATGGTTATAAGGCCAGCTACACCGGTATATTCATCAATAACAATAGCCATATGGTTTCGACTGGTGCGAAACTCGTGCAGAAGTACATTAAGACGTTTACTTTCTGGTACGAAGACGGTTGCGCGCATGACATCTTTAATATCAAACTCTTTCTCAGGATTGGCGTAATAACTTAACAAGTCTTTCGCAAGTAAAATACCAACAATTTCATCATTCGATTCACCAATCACCGGGAAACGTGAGTGACCTGATTCAACAACAACAGAAAGAATGTCTTCTGGCTCAGCATCATTTTCGATGACAATCATTTGTACACGCGGCACCATGATGTCGCGAACTTGAATTTCAGAAACATGTAAAGCGCCTTCTATCATTAACAAGGCATCGGGATCGAGTAGATTACGGTGTTCGGAATCTCTGAGTATTTCGATCAGTGCGTCACGATCTTCCGGTTCGCGTGAAAATAAGCTGGCAAATCGTTTTAACCATTTGCCGTAGTTGACTTCCTTTTTCTTAGTCATTATTTCGACTCAACTTCATAAGGGTTTGCATAACCTGTTTCTTTTAAAATTTGTATTTCCTTTTCTTCCATCACAGCGGCTTCTTTATCTGTTATATGATCATAACCTTGCAGATGCAAAATGCCATGAATAATAAGATGCGCCCAGTGCGCGTCATTCTCTTTTTGCTGTTGTTTCGCTTCTTGTTCGACTATTGGTGCACAAATAACAATATCGCCAAGCAAGTTTGGTGCATGTTCAATCGTTTCTCCAACAGGGAATGATAAGACGTTTGTCGCTGAGTCTTTGTTACGCCATTCCTTATTTAGGTACTGGCCTTCATCAATATCAACAATTCTTAAACAGATTTCAGCATTTTTATGTTTTTTTTCCAGTGCCAGTTTTGCCCATTTAATCATTGATTTCTCATCGGGGATGGAATCAATGCCAGAAACATTTTCAATATCGATCTGAAAACTCATAATAGCTTGTTTACAAAACTAATTTTTTTCATGTTTTTCGTAAGCATCCAGTATCCGTGCAACAAGCGGATGGCGAACAACGTCTTTTGATTTAAAAAAGGTAAAGCTGATTTCTTTTTCCTCATTTAAAATATCAATAACATGACGTAGGCCGGATTGTTTAGCGCTAGGTAAATCAATCTGCGTGATGTCACCAGTAACGATTGCTGTTGAATTAAAACCTATTCGCGTTAAGAACATTTTCATTTGCTCGATGGTGGTGTTCTGCGCTTCATCAAGAATGATGAACGCTTCATTCAATGTTCTACCGCGCATAAAAGCTAATGGTGCGACTTCAATTACATTGCGTTCGATTAGTTTTGCAACTTTTTCAAAACCGAGCATTTCATACAAGGCATCATAAAGCGGGCGTAAATAAGGATCGACTTTCTGTACCATATCACCCGGTAAAAAGCCGAGCTTCTCTCCTGCTTCTACTGCCGGTCTGACAAGTACTAAACGGCGTGCGCGATCTTGCTCGAGTGCTGCAACGGCACAGGCGACGGCAAGATAAGTTTTACCCGTACCCGCTGGGCCAATACCAAAATTAATATCATGTGATTGTATGTTGGCAAGATAACGTTTCTGATTTGGCGTGCGGCCGCGAATAATGCCGCGCTTGGTTTTTATCGAGACTTCTTCTTCTATTTCTTTTTCGAGTTCTTCTTCTATTTTGATACTTTGTAAATAAAGATGAACACGTTCTGGCGATAACGGTTCTTTTTCTGTTGCGGCATACATTTCTTTTAAGACATT
>JBMZNW010000255.1:0-2772 GCA_049619915.1 Gammaproteobacteria bacterium | reverse complement strand
ACAAAAACTTTTGAGCAGTGCAATGTACTGATTTAGTCAAATTATCAGAACAATAATAAAACTAACCCGTAATTTCATTAAAGTTTATTAGAAATAGTTCGATAAACAGCGTATTGAACCAAAATTATTTTAAAGGAGATTCCTCAATGGACAATGCAGGCAACTTATTTCATCCTGTTGTTACTTTTTTACAAAAAATAACATTCCCAAAAAAGTTTGCCATTATCAGCCTTATTCTGATTACACCTCTTGTCTATATGAGTGTTTCCAGTGTTGTTAAACAACACCAGAATATTGAACAAATGGAATTAGCACGCACAGGTTTAGAATACCTTAAGACATTAAGGCCGTTAGCAGAACAGATTGCACAGACCAGAGGCATGACCAATGCGTATCTCAGCGGCAACACTGCGATCGAAGCTAAAATAATAGAAAAAAGGCAATCGGTTGATAATAAATTCAAAGCCTTATTCGAAATAGATAAAAACACCGCTACACTTTTTAATACAGGCACAACAGTAGATTCACTTTATCAACAATGGTCCGAATTAAAAGGAAACGCTTTTAAAAATCCCGCTGCAGATGTGTTTTCAAATTATACCGATCTGATTAATCAAATACTGTCGTTGAAATTGAAAATAGCCGAAGTATCCGGTTTGATTCTTTCTAATGAATTAGACACGTATTATATGGTTGACACATTAGCCAGCCGCATCCCTTTTATCGCAGAAACATTGGGTAAGAGCAGAGGACTAGGAGCGGGAATTGCTGCCAGTAAATCACTTAATACTAACAAATCTTTAAAACTATCTGTTTTTGTTGGCAACATTAATAATGCTAATAAAGCGATGTTACATGACTTTGACATAATTTTTGAAAATAATGCTGAACTTAAAACAAAACTTGAACAGCAAGCTAAAGAAGCAAATCAAGCAACACAACGCTTTATTGAATTAACCCGAAAAGAATTACTCGAAACCGAATCTATCAGTGTTAATTCGAATGATTATTTTAAAGCAGGTACTGAAGCGATTAGCATGAACCTTAAGCTATACGATATCGTCATGCCGACACTGGATGAGTTGTTATTAACACGTATAGGTCAGGCCAAACTAAATGGTATAACGAATATTATTAGTATGATCGTTATTTTATTAATTACCGCGTATATTTTTTGCGGATTTTATATCTCTATTATGCAAACGATTAATGGTATGGTTACTTCAATCAGCAAAGTTGCTGATGGCGATCTGACCACGCGTTTTCAGGAAAATACTGAAGATGAATTAAAACTGATTCAAAAAAGCATGAATCAAATGATGGAAAAATTTCAGAATATTGTTTCTCATGTTACAAAAGCAACTGAGAATATTGTTTCAGCATCAGAACAATCTGCACATAATGCTTCATTAACCTCTGCTAATACATCTAAACAAAGTGGTCAGATAGAAGAAGTCGCAACGGCAGTAGAAGAAATGTCTGCAACAGTTAATGAAATTGCTGAAAACACATCGAATACAGCAAATGAAACCAAAAATGTCAGTAAAGATACTAATAACGGACAAACCATACTAAACGAAACAATAGAAGCCATGGCTTCACTGGTGGAAGAAACAAAAAATACGCGTGATGTTATCACTCAGCTTGAAACGCATAGCGATAATATCAGTACGGTATTAGAGGTTATCAGAAGTATTGCCGATCAAACCAATTTATTAGCATTAAATGCCGCAATAGAAGCAGCAAGAGCAGGGGAACAAGGCCGTGGCTTTGCTGTTGTCGCCGATGAAGTACGCACACTAGCAGGAAGAACACAGGAATCAACGGCAGAAATTAATCAAATAATAGATGATCTGCAACATGGTGCGCATAATGCGGTAAGTGTTATTGAACGAAATGTAGAACTTACAAATACAACATCTGAAAAAGCGAATAGTGCTGGTGAAATCCTAGCGACCATATCTTTAGAAGTTGAGAATATTACGGACATGAACATTCAGATCGCCAGTGCCGTTGAAGAACAGGCCACAGTTGCCGAACAGATCAGTAGTAACGTTACTGGTATACATACCATCTCTAATGAAACCCATAAGGGCTCTGAAGAAAACGCGCAAGTCAGTCAATCCATGCAAAATGTTGCGAATGAGCTGAAACAATTAATCAGTGATTTTAAAGTGGCTTAAATTCCAGTTCATCATCTAATGAATCATTAATAAACCAAAAGGTAGTAGGATATTTTTCGCCTTAAATAACTTAAGGTAATTTAAATTAATGCTCGACTGCCCCTTCTGCACCTAAACCTGTTTGCGATCGCACGTATTGATTTTCAAATTCAAGTGCTTCTGCTTTAGCAGATTCTGAATTATCAAACTTCGAAACCAGAAAAATAAATATAAACGCCGCACTCATAGAAAATAAAGCTGGGTGTTTATAGGGAAACAGCGCTTGTTCATTACCAAGAATATCAACCCAAATAGTAGGACCAAATATCATACAGAGGATTGCTGTAATCAAACCAATGCTGCCACCAACAAACGCACCGCGAGTTGTAAGCTTTTGCCAGTACATTGATAAAAATAATATGGGGAAATTAACGCTTGCAGCTATCGCAAAAGCCAGACCGACCATATAAGCGACGTTTTGTTGCTCAAAAATGATACCGAGAAATATCGCAACGATACCAAGTGCAATCGTTGCTATTCTTGAAACCCGAACTTCTTCTCCTTCTAACGCTTCGCCTTTTCGTATGACGCTGGCATAAAGGTCGTGTGA
>JBMZNW010000254.1:0-2778 GCA_049619915.1 Gammaproteobacteria bacterium | reverse complement strand
ATACAAATTACTAAAACCGCTGAAACAACCCAAAGTAATGAAAAAATTAAATCAGACGTATTTGATATAATTTCTAATAGACATTTTTTAAATAATGTAAAAATGGATTTAGAATTTATTATTAATCTTCTGCGAGCATCTCTGCCTTTTCAATCGTGATAATTTCCTCTGGCACATCCTGATGGCCATTTCTAGTTGTCGTTGGTTTTTCTTCTATGTTGTTTACGACTTCAATACCTTCAGTAACTTTACCAAAAACACAATAGCCCCAACCGTCCTGCGTTTCAGCGGTAAAATCGAGGAAACCGTTATCGCTGGTATTGATAAAAAATTGCGAAGAAGCTGAATGAGGATCGCTGGTTCTGGCCATGGCTATTGTGCCATATTCGTTTTTTAAGCCATTATTCGCTTCATTTTTAATCGGTGCATTGGTTGGTTTCATATTCATTTCGCTATCCATGCCGCCACCCTGGATCATGAAATCTTCAATAACGCGATGAAAAATACTGCCGTCATAATGGCCGCTTTCGACATAAGAAACGAAGTTTTCGACTGTTTTGGGCGCATGTTCCGCATCAAGTTCGATGGTAATAGGGCCGAGTGTGGTTGCTAATTGCACCTTCATAAATGCTTCTCCAAGATATTATTCTGAAATTAAGTAGAAATTAGATTAATTATGCCCGCGTCTGACTATTCCTGACAAATTCCTTTTGTCGCATCAGCCCCTTTCGGATAAGATTCGCGACCAAAATCATCAAACAGAAATGAATAAGTGTTAAAAATTTACAACAGCTTAAACAAGCAGAAAGAAGAATTTAAACCTATCGAGCCGGGCAAGGTGAGTATGTATGTTTGCGGCATGACAGTTTATGACTTATGTCATGTTGGCCATGCGCGCGTCATGGTGGTATTCGATATGATTGCACGCCATTTACGTAATACAGGTTTTGATGTGACTTATGTGCGTAATATCACTGATATTGATGACAAGATCATTAATCGGGCTAACGAAAATAATGAACCGATTAATGAATTAACCGAGCGTTTCATTACTGCGATGAACGAAGACTCTGATGCGCTTGGCGTTGTGCGTCCGGATGAAGAACCGAAAGCGACCGAACATATGCAGCAAATCATCGACATGATTTCGAATTTAATCGAAAAGAAGCATGCTTATGTCGGTTCGAATAACGACGTTTATTTTGATGTCAGTTCTTTTGAAAACTACGGCAGATTGTCAGGCAAGAACACAGAAGAACTAAGAGCGGGTGAACGTGTTGAAGTGCAGAACGAAAAAGACGACCCGTTAGATTTTGTTTTATGGAAATCAGCCAAGCCGGAAGAACCAAGTTGGGAGTCGCCTTGGGGTGATGGACGGCCTGGTTGGCATATCGAATGTTCTGCTATGTCGACACATTGTCTGGGTAATCATTTTGATATCCACGGTGGCGGTCAGGATTTACAATTCCCGCACCATGAAAATGAAATAGCGCAGTCTGTTTGTTCAACCGATGCCGCGTTTGCCAATGTCTGGATACATAACGGTTTTGTTCGTGTTGATGAAGAAAAAATGTCGAAATCACTCGGCAACTTCTTCACGGTCAGAGAAGTATTAAAAGACTATCAACCGGAAGTCATTCGTTTCTTTATTCTATCCAGTCATTATCGTAGTCCTTTGAATTACTCGATTGATAATCTGGAAGAAGCAAAAGCAGCTTTAGCGGGTTTATATACCTCTTTGAGAGAAGCAGTGACCTCTGAAGAAGGTCAACCGTTGCAACAGTATGTTGATGAATTTAATTCTTATATGAATGATGACTTCAACACACCTAAAGCAATTTCCGTTCTGCATGAATTAGCAAAAGAGTTAAATCGTTGTACTGATAAGTCGTCAAAAGAAGCAATTGAGTTTGCAACAACACTCAAACATTTTGGCAGTGTTTTAGGTTTATTACAGGATGATGCGCAAGACTTTTTACAGGCAAAAGCAGGCGCAGGTGATGATGAATTAGATGAAGCAGCGATTCAAAAATTAATTGATGAGCGTAGCGAAGCAAAGTCCGCAAAAGATTATGCAAAAGCCGACGAAATTCGTGATCATCTTGTCAGTAAGGGAATCAGTCTGGAAGATACGCCAAACGGAACGACATGGCGGCGTAACTAGTTGATTTATATTTAGTAATTAATTTCTTTTTTACAATTGACGGGATAGGGTGGACTGCGTATCATCCCACGTCCTGTTATAGGCGGTTCAAAATAAATCGGGGCATGGCGCAGTCTGGTAGCGCATCTGCTTTGGGAGCAGAGGGTCGTTGGTTCGAATCCAGCTGCCCCGACCAATTAAAGGAACGTCATGTCAGAAGACAACACCATAACACTAAAACGTAATTGGGAAGGCGATTACAAACTACTACATAAAGGTGAGGAATGGAATTTTTCATCTGATGAATTTCGTTTGGTTATGGAAAAAATGAATACACTGAGAACTAAACCTAAAGGGGATCCCAAGTGATAGAAATGATTGGTTTGTTGTTCTTTCTGATAGTGGGTATTTGCGGTTGCATTTATCCACTAATGCAACGTGTTGATAGAATTGAGAAGAAGATATTTAATAAATCTTCTGATATGTACACTGACGGAGACAATACATGATAACTCGTAGTGATCTTAATGAGTCTGCGTTTGATCTATTAATACGCACTGAATTAATAGATCAACTTGAATGTTTGAAACAAGACGAACCGACCGTCGCAAATATAGTTTTGCAAAATGCATTTA
>JBMZNW010000253.1:0-2793 GCA_049619915.1 Gammaproteobacteria bacterium | reverse complement strand
TATATAGGAAACGTGTCGATGCTATCGACATAAACTGATAATGTGTCGAAATAACCGGGATATATCATATATAGCGATTATGAAATGGAATCCAGACAAGCCCTATAACGACTTACCGCATCTGCCTCCTGCAAAGGAAGTGGAAACAAAATCCATTTTAAAACAATGTGTTAACTCGCGCTCGGCCTTGGCAGAGTTAAAACAAGCCGCACAACTTATTCCAAACCAGGCCATGTTGATTAATACCCTGCCATTACTCGAAGCAAAGGACAGTTCCGAGATAGAGAATATAGTCACGACCACAGATAAATTATTCATGCATGCCCAGATAAATGCTGGCGCAGATAAAAACCTGGATAGCGCAACTAAAGAAGCACTACGCTACAGAACAGCATTGTTAGATGGCTATCGATCAATAGCAAAAAGACCACTAAACACAACAACGATAGAAAAGATATGTAGCCAGATTAAAGATGTCGATATGTCCGTTCGCAAAGTACCAGGCACAGCGTTGGCGAATGATAAAACGGGCGAGATTATTTATACGCCACCAGAAGGCGAAAAACAAATAAGAGATATCCTCGCGAATTGGGAAACGTATTTACATGATGACTCTGATGTCGATCCACTAATACGCATGTCTATCGCGCATTATCAATTTGAAGCCATACATCCATTTACTGATGGAAACGGGCGAACAGGAAGAATTATTAATAACCTGTTTTTAGTACAAGAAAGGTTATTAACTCTACCCATCATGTATCTAAGTCGATACATTATCCAGAATAAAAGTGATTATTATCAATTGTTACTACAAGTAACGAAGGAAGAAGACTGGGAATCATGGATAATGTATATGCTAAAAGCAGTGGAAGAAACTGCACGCTGGACAACAGATAAAATTACAGCAATAAGAAACCTAATAGAAAATACAGTTGAATATGTAAAAACAGAACAACCGAAAATCTATACGCGGGAATTAGTCGATATAATTTTCGAACAACCATATTGTCGTATAAGTAATTTAGTCGAAGCAGATATAGCAAAGCGACAAACAGCATCAGAGTACTTAAAAAAGCTCGAAAGCATTGGCGTATTACAAGCTAAGAAAGTAGGTAGAGAAAATATATTTATTAATCCGAAGTTAATGAAATTGATAACAAAAGATTCAAATAAATTTAAAGAATATAAAATTATTCCGAAATTAGAATTGTAGGAAATTCATTAGCCATAAATTTAAATTAATTAAAAGAGATTAAGCATATGAAAGAAGAAGACCTCATACAAAAAGCAATTAGTGATGGATATCTTCAACTAGTAATATCAGCTAGGACTGAAAAGATCCGCTATGTTGCTGTTAATCAATCTGAAAAATGGAGTGATCCAGAAGAAAAGGTACGGGCAACATATTATGCAGAGTTAATTTATCGTTATGGTTATAAACCGGAATATATTGGTGTTGAAGTAACTGTTCCAGATAGAACGCCTGTAGATCGTGCTGACTTAGTAATTTTTCATGATAAAGAACATAAAAAACCTTTCGCCGTAATAGAATGTAAGCGAGATGGTATTTCTGATACAGAATTTAAACAAGCTGTTGAGCAAGCCTTTGGTAATGGGCATGCTCATAAATTTCGCGCTGAATATATTGGAGTGATTGCTGGTCAAACACACGCGTTCTATGACTGTTCTGACAGGTTTGGAGTACTTGAACGGGAAGCGAATATCATTGCTGATATGCCAGTTCAATATGGAAAGCCAGAAGAATTCAAATATTACAAAAACGCATTCCCTAAACTCGATATAAGTGCAGTTAACCGTGATGATTTAATCAAAACAATTCGTAAATGCCATCAAACACTTTGGGGAGGAGGTCGTTTATCACCTCCAATGGCTTTTGGCGAATTAACTAAACTGATTTTTCTAAAAACACGTGATGAAAAAACACCAAGAAAAAAAGGCCAACCATACGAATTTCAGATCAAAACGAACGAAACTCCAGAACGACTAGCTTCTCGTATTAAGTCTATGTATACCATCGAGCGGGAGAGAGAACCTGATGTCTTTAACGATGATATTAAAATCGATGACACCACCTTAAAAAATGTTGTCCTTCACTTAGAAGGTGTAAACCTTACGGCAACAGATTTAGATACAAAAGGTGTAGCTTTTGAGCAATTTATGGATGGATTTTTCAAAGGGGATTTTGGGCAATATTTTACACCGCGAAACATTATCTCATTTGCTATTCAGATGTTGGATATTCAACCTGACGACACAGTGATGGATCCAGCATGTGGTTCTGGTGGATTTTTATTACACGCACTAGATCATGTTCGCCGCATGGCCAGTGAATATTATGATGAAGAAAGTAAAGAACACTTTGAATATTGGCATAGCTTTGCAGAAAAAAGATTATTCGGTATTGAAATTAATGAAGAGATCGCTCGAGTTGCAAAAATGAATATGATCGTTCATGACGATGGCCACACTAATATAATAGGCAATGATGCACTTGAACCGCTTTCTGAAATAGCTAAAAAGAACCAAAGCATGTTTGATATTCTGGGACTATATCGAACAGAACAGTTGAATAGTGAAACTGGGAAAAATGAAGAAATAATTAGGCGCGATGAATCAAAAGGCTTTAGCAAAATTCCTACTAATCCACCATTTGGAGCAGTTATAAAAGATGAATTGCATAGTTATCTCAGTAGCTATGAGCTATCTCGTTATATTTCCAAAGGCGGCAAAAATGAAAGTGATATTGAGGATACCACTACAGATAGTAAA
>JBMZNW010000252.1:0-2862 GCA_049619915.1 Gammaproteobacteria bacterium | reverse complement strand
AGCGACTGGCTGGTGTTAATCAGCAATTACAAAGAGGTTTGGCTGCCTGTGAAAGTGTTTTTAAATTACTCGATGCTGATATAGAGCCGCAATCAGGAAAAAAAGAGTTAATTGATGCAAAAGCCAGGATTGAATTTCGCGATATATCCTACACCTATACAAAAACAGAACCGGATGCCTTATCAAATATTTCTTTTAATATTGAAGCAGGTGAAGTTATAGCACTTGTCGGTGAGTCAGGCAGTGGTAAGACAACGCTGGCAAACTTATTACCACGGTTTTATGAGCCGAAGTCAGGTACGATTTTATATGATGGCATTGATATTAATGACTTATCGTTGATGTCTCTGCGTAAAAATATCGCCTACGTTAGTCAGGATGTTGTGCTGTTTAATGACACTGTGCGAAATAATATTGCTTATGGCGAATTAAAAGATGTATCTGATGAAACTATATGGGCAGCAGCAGAAGCAGCTTGCGCAACAGAGTTTATTAATAATTTGCCAGAAAAGATGTCGACCTTGATCGGTGAAGATGGAACGCGTTTATCAGGTGGGCAACGTCAACGTTTGGCTATCGCCAGAGCATTATTAAAAGATGCACCTTTATTAATATTAGATGAAGCAACATCAGCACTGGATACACGTTCAGAGCGGCATATTCAGTCGGCACTGGAAAATGTTAAAAAAGGTCGAACCTGCTTAATTATCGCGCATCGATTATCAACAATAGAAAATGCAGATCGTATTATTGTTATGTCGAAAGGTAAGATCGTTGAACAAGGTAAGCATGAAGAATTGTTAAAACTTCAAAACCATTACGCCAAGTTACATCAAGTTCAATTTCAGAATTAATTAACTAAAAGTAATTTACGTGATATTGAATGGAATGCGAGGCGGTTAGTAACGAAAGACCGAGACATATCAATAGATAGACGAGCGATTGAGTAAGATAACAACGAAGCAGTATAATTAAGAGGCGTTTGTTAGCCACAAACCTTATCACGCCCGGTGTGCTTCGCCGTATACATGACTCTGTCTGCTGCTTCGATTAATTTTTTAGGATCATCATGGTCAAACATTTGCGCGATACCAATCGAGACTGTCACGCTCGGTAATGCTTGGTTTTCTTCATTAGTAATTTCTGTTTCTTTTATTGCCAGTCTTAATCGTTCAGCAATAGTCATTGTTGCTTTGATATCCATAGCTGGTAGTAGAGCAAACAATTCTTCGCCACCATAACGTGTGACCAAATCTTCAGGCCGCAGATGGTTTTTTATCGTTTCGGAGACGCTGCGTAAGGCTATATCACCTGCCAGATGTCCATAATTATCGTTATATGATTTAAACCGATCGATATCGATCATCATCACAGACAGCGCTTCATTATTTTTATGACAACGATGCATAACACGCGGCATATTATTATCCAGCCAGCGCCGGTTATAAAGACTGGTTAGCGCATCAACTGTTGCATTATGTTCATACTCTTTTAACAGGCCTTTAATCTTATTGATGACCGAATTACCATGGCGTAAACGTTGTGACATGATAATCAGTAAATTATTTGCGATAGCATGCGAACTGCCAATCAAAGACCACATCACGTCTTCATCAATAATCAAGACGCGCGAATATTCAGCAGCGGAAACAAAGGCTGATGCAGGTTGGTGATCAATGATGGCAATCTCACCAACGCTTTGGCCCGCTTTTAATACAGTAACAGGCTCTGAATTATCGCGGGTAAGATGGACATTAAACGAGCCGGATAATATGAGATAAACGCTTTTGTTTTGACTGCCCATTTCTATGAGCATTTCATTTTTCATTAAATTACGTGTCGCACAATCAGAAAGCAAAGGCATGATCGAACTAAAGGAGACATCATTGAATAATTCCTGCTCGCTTGCTTTTAGCTCAGTCAGCGATTGCGGTGATGTTGCAATCGAATCTTCTAGTTCGTGCTCGGTAATTTTTTGATTGGAGAGAATGATTTTATTGCCGCCTTTAATTGTAATAATTTTCCGTGGTCTGAGCAGTAACGTATCAGTATATATAAGTCCGTTATTTTTTTTGTCTCAGGTTCAAGATCATTTCTTGTTGTCGAAATTCGTTCTGCAAAATCAGCCGGGCCTTCATGAGCCATTTTCTTAATGCCGACACGCGCCATTTTTTTACAAAAGATATCATAATATTTTTTAGCCGGCTCTCTAGATGTCGGTGTCTTTAAAAAAATATAAAGAAATATTGCAGCAACAATAATGCCAAGTGAAACAAGTAAATAGAATGTTAGTTTGACCCAATTGAATGCTTCAATACCCAGATGCTTAATAAATTGTTTTTGTTTCTCTGGACCATAACCTAATACCCATTGTGCCCATTGATAATTGACCATATCAACAGTATTTTGAAGCCTTCGCCAAAGTCTGACAGCCGTTTCATTGTTTTCGACGCCAAGCGGAATATCAATTAATGCATTGGGCATCGCATTATTAATGCCTTCATTAATTCTTATCGGAGAAATAATCGCAGTCGGATCGATTCGAATCCAGCCTTTCCCTTCCAGCCAAACTTCTGTCCATGCATGCGCATCACGTTGTTTCACAATCAGATAATTACCAAGCGGATTGACCTCACCACCCTGATAACCTGCAACAACACGCGCCGGAATACCCGCTGCACGCATTAGTACAGTGAAAGCGGCAGCATAGTGTTCACAGAACCCTTGTTTAGAATTAAACAAAAATTCATCAACTGTATCACCTGTTATTAGTTCTGGCGTTAACGTGTAAATAAAGCCCTGTTTATTCAACCAGTCTAGTGTGGCGTCAATTATTAGTGACGGTTCTTTGTACTTTTCACG
>JBMZNW010000251.1:0-2883 GCA_049619915.1 Gammaproteobacteria bacterium | reverse complement strand
TATCACCATGAATTCCTTTTTTATCATCAAACCAAATCGTATTAACAGAAGCGGATTTTTTTGCACGTTCCGTTAATGTATTACATAAAGAAAAAGCATCACCTTTAAAAGGCACAGTAATATTTAGTCCTTTACCATTTTTCTCAGCAAAGCGTTTGACGTAATTGTTAAAATTATCAGCAGGAACTTCTATTGCTTGATAACTCAATGATATGCCTGTTTGCTCAGCAAACAGGCTATGAATTTGTGGAGATTTACTATGATTTATAGGGTTGCCGAAAACAGCATAATTTAAGATAGAACTATCAAGATTAATACTGTTAGACACAGTGAAGGTAAAAAACTATTTTATCTAGAATATTAACTACCAGTACGTTCTACCAAACCACCTTTGAGGCAATGAACCTTTAAGCCACGCTCACTTAGTAAAAAGGCACAGGCAGAACTTTGGCGTCCACTATTACAATAAAGAATATATTGTTTATCTGCATCGAGTGTTTGAGCTTTTAAACGCAACATGAACAGAGGAATATTGATACTGCCTTCAATATTTTCATTTTTATGCTCACTCTCAAGCCTTACATCAATCCAAACAGCGCTCCCATCTTTGACCATCGCATCAGCTTCTTCATTCGTTACCCAACTCAACATTGGTTCTTTAAGTAACTCATTAAAATCTTCTTTGGCCAAACGTACTAAGGCACCATCCGTCGTCATGACAATATTTGCGTTTCGCTTTGCTTCTGAAAGCAAGGCTTCTTCACCAAATGCATCACCGTCACCCAATGTTGCCAGTGTTAATTCAGAACCGGTTTTAGAGGTTCGGGTAACCTTGCATTTTCCATGTTTGATAATGTAATAGAAATCGCCATCATCGCCTTGCTTAATAATGACATCGCCTGTTTTGACAGGGACATCCTGCATACGCATAAACATGGCTTGGATATTTGCAGGAGGAACTTGCATAAAAGCTTTTGATTGCAAGATACGCGTCATCCAGTCATCGTCTTCATCCGCTTCGTCTTCAACTCCGTCATCTGCCTGAATCTCATCAACCTCAATGCCGGATAATTGATCCCAGGTCAGTAAAATATCGAGTAAATCACTATCAACTCTTATTACTTGACTATCTACTTTTGCCGTTGCTGTCGCTTTTCTTGGTTGTTGATTAGCAAGCGCATGTTTCGCCTGATCTGAACCTGAGGTAATTGTTTTTGAAGCTCCGCCGGTAGCGACCACTTCTACCTCACCATCAACAAGATAGACAGACTTTCTATCTGCATCACCTGCCTTAAAAATTGTCTGACCTGCAGCCACATTTTCGACAAACGTTTTGCCTGCCAATTCCTGAAAGTTTTCAGAATTTAATGCACTCGCTGGCACAAAGCCTTTTAGAATATTTTTATCAACAAGATCAGCCATTTAGAAAAATTCCTTAGACAACGCTATTGTATTTATTATCAAACCCGTTAATTGTAATCTCTGAACGAAAATATTGAAATACGCAAATTCAATTAGAGTAAAAATAGGCTTACGAAGTCAAAAAATGCTTGCTAATTATCGCCAAATAATAACTAAGGTTTGATATTTCTGAGGATTATCAGTCTACATATAAATGAAGAAGAAAAGTTGCCTCTTTGTAAAATTTACAAAGAGGCAAACTGTTTAGAGGCTAAATGTTGTAGCCAGTCTCATTGTGTAAAACGATGTCCAGCCCTTCTGTTTCTTCATCATCGGTCACTCTTAAACCGATAACAGCGTCTAGAACTTTGAGCAAAACAAAAGTAACCACACCGCACCAAGCTATCGTAGCAATAACACCTATCGCCTGGACACCAAATTGAGAAGTGATGGAATAAGCTTCATCCGTTGCCAAACCGCCAAATGAAGCAGAATAAAACACCGCCGTTAACAATGTACCTAATATGCCGCCGACACCATGCACCGGGAACACATCAAGAGAATCATCGATTTTCAAACTGCGTTTTATGTATTGCGTTGCATAGAAACAAACAACACCGGCAATTAAACCTATAGCCAGACCAGCAGCGGGACCAACATAACCAGAAGCTGGCGTTATCGTACCTAAGCCGGCAACCATACCTGTTACGATACCCAAAACACTAGGCTTGCCATACTTCATCCATTCACAAGCCATCCACGCCAATGAGCCTGCTGCCGCTGCCAGATGTGTCGCGGCAATCGCCATACCTGCACTACTGTTTGAACCTAATGCACTACCACCATTAAAACCAAACCAGCCGACCCATAGCATACTTGCACCCGCTACGACCAATGCTAAATTATGAGGCGGCATTGGTTGTTCAGGGAAGCCTTTACGATTACCAATGATTATTGCAGCAACTATTGCAGCAACACCTGCATTGATATGTACAACTGCACCACCGGCAAAATCCATGAAGCCTTTATCAGCTAGCCAACCACCGCCCCAGACCCAGTGACAAACAGGGGCATAAACCAATACTAACCAGATAGCACTAAACCAAAGCACCGCAGAAAACTTCATTCTTTCGGCAAAACCACCGACAATCAGTGCTGGCGTAATAATCGCAAACGTCATTTGAAACATAAAAAAGACGACTTCAGGAATACTGCCACTCATTGCATCAAGGCTTAACCCAGATGCCATAAAGTTACCTAATCCTATAAATTGATTAAGCGAGCCACCGTCTCCAAAAGCTAAACCATAGACACCAATTAGCCACATAATAGAGACCAGACATGCGATAGCAAAACATTGCATCAAAACGGACAAGACGTTTTTCACTCTGACTAAGCCGGAGTAAAACAATGCCAGACCAGGCAAGGTCATAAAAAGAACCAACGCTGTTGAGGTTAATATCCATGCTGTATCAGCCTGAT
>JBMZNW010000250.1:0-2884 GCA_049619915.1 Gammaproteobacteria bacterium | reverse complement strand
CTAAGTTATGTTGCTATTAGACAAGGAGATGCTGCCGGCTTTCTTTCTTTTGCAGGAACTGAACGCTGGGTTCCCCCTCGTAAAGGAGCGCATATTGTTAATAATTTACTTAATCAAGCTTATGATTTGCCCTCTACTACCGAAACAGCTGATTATCTTTCTGCTGCAAACAAGCTAGTAAGTTTACAACGCAAGCGTTCTTTAATCGTAATTCTTACAAATACAAGAGATGAAGATCAATCTGATCTTAAACATACTGCTCAACTTTTATCACGACGACATTTGGTAGTCTTGGCAGATCTGCGCGAACCAGCTTTAAATAGAGCCGAGAGTGAAAAAATAACGGATCTTGATAGTGCATTACTATTTCATGGTGTTCAGGATTATTTGCATAGGCGCAAGCAACAACATGAATCCTTGCAACATGCAGGAGCAATTTGCATTGATACTACAGCAGAAGAACTACCCGTTAGATTAATCAATCAATACCTGGCAATTAAACGTTCAGGAAGATTATAAACAACTTCAGAGTGTTAATTTATATTAAGTCTTCGCTCATAAATATTTATATTAATGAGTCGTAAATTATCTAGTATATATAACCCAATAACAAAACGATTATTGACCTTCATCAATAGCAACATTTATTTTGTACTGTAAATAAATAGCTGTGAAAAAAAATGTAGCAACAGTATTCATTTTATTTCCTGTTACTTCGGTAAGCCGATTACTCAATTTGAATAGCACCATTAAATACGCGACGATGTACAAAATATTAAAAACGCCGTTCAATAAAACGATTGTCATATTTTCTGCATATACTCCGCTCAGTATTTGCAGAGAAAAAGAAATAATCACAAGTATTACAAAAGTTTGAAGTAAATTATTAGAGACTTTATTTCGATGAAATTTATTTAAAATCTGCGAACGTGTATATAACCAATATAATGGATAAATACCAATTGTGATCACAGTTAAACCAAAAACACCCCAAGCTGAAAATCGTTTGAAATTATTGGCTCCTCCCTCAGGTTCGAGACTAACTTCCAATTCTGATTCGGGCGCCTTGTAGATATTATTTGACTCGTTCTCCATAATTTATTCTCCTTGTAAAACATCCTAATGTATAACTTCTAATAACTATTCAAAATTCGTAAAACTAACACCTCTTGATTCCAGATAGTTGAGAATTACTTATTGTAATAAATTTATATTCACAGTAACTCACCATATAACAGGTAGAATATAGCACTAATATAGTCATAATGCAGGCTAATTATTTACTAATAAGTAGCATTTAATTCAGTTCCTAATGTTTATTACACACAAAATAACAACAAAAAATATCAACCATTCATGCAAAGTACATCATATTTTCAAATAATATCGACAGCTTCGCAAAATGATCAAATTAAAATAATTGCCCTAAAACTATCTCTTATGATTAAACAAAATTAATACTTAAGAAATATGCTCATCCTTTAATTTCACATAATTTTTTGCCGAATATTCCAGAAAAGTGAGTTCTTTTTCATTCAATTCACGCACGCGTTTAACCGGACTTCCGACATATAAAAAGCCGGACTCCAGCCTTTTGCCCGTTGGTACGAGACTACCTGCGCCAACAATTACATTATCTTCTAACACAGCAGCATCCATTATTGTTGCCGACATACCGATAAGACATTGATTGCCAATCGTGCAGGCATGCAAGGTGACACGATGACCCACTGTCACATCATCACCTACAGCTAATGGATGACCACCCGGAGAAAACTCACCATCGTGTGTAACATGTAATACACACCCATCTTGAATATTAGTTCGTGCACCTATTTTAATTGAATGCACATCACCACGTGCCACTGTCATCGGCCAAACAGAACTGTCCTCGCCGATTGTTACATCGCCAATAACAACAGCAGTCTCGTCGATATAAGCGGTTTCGTGAATGGTCGGGCTAGTACCTTTAAAGCTTCTTATTGTCATTTTGTGAACTCTGTATTGAACATGAAAAGATTATTCTGGTCGTATAGCCATTGTATTAAAAAGGTAACAGCTATGAAACGTATAACAACAAACCTGTTTGTCATTGCGATATCCGCCGTGATAACAATAAAGACACTGACACCATCAGTCGCAGGAACTTTAAACCACCCTTTCCCCGCTGCCGAATTTCATCACGACCAAGCAAAAGACTGGATCAACTCTCCACCTTTAAAACTGAAAGACCTGAAAGGCAAAGTTGTATTACTGGACTTCTGGACCTTTGGTTGCTGGAACTGTTATCGCTCGTTTCCGTGGATGAACGCGATGGAAAAAAGACTCGCGGGAGAAGACTTTCAGGTCATAGGTGTTCATACACCAGAATTTGAACGTGAAAAACTAAGAGAAAGCGTTGTAGCAAAAGTAAAAGAATTTGAATTACATCATCCTGTGATGATGGACAATGACTTCACCTATTGGCGAGCAATGCACAATAAGTATTGGCCAGCCTTTTATATTATCGATAAAAAAGGTCAGGTTCGTTCCGTCTTCTTTGGCGAAACCCACGAAGGTGATCAACAAGCCATTCGCATAGAAGCGACTATAAAGAAACTCTTGTCCGAACCGAGTTGATAAGATAAAGATGACAATTTTATGACAACAGAGTGATAACAATAAATTTTTCAGAAATTCGTTAAATAGAAATTAATAATAAAATCAGTTGCTTATCCGATTTTTCGAATAGGCCAAAATATTGCATCTTCTTTAATAAGAGCCCATACAAACTCTTAAGGTTAATTAAGTATGTCTAACGAAAAGAAAACACCTGAACTGGAAGAGTTCTTTAACGTCATTAATGACGTCGAACGACTTCAGGCATTGAAACAACTAAATATTA
>JBMZNW010000249.1:0-2894 GCA_049619915.1 Gammaproteobacteria bacterium | reverse complement strand
TTTATATGAGTGATACGACCTTTTGTATCTGTGGTAGATACGATACGCTGCGATGCAGCATAGTCGTTGTTTATTCCTGTGATAGGTAAGTTTTTTCTCATTTTAAGCTCCTGAGAGTGTTTAAATTTTCTTCCGCACGGAAATTTTGGGTATGTTAATGAAATAGTTAATTAGGCTTATCGGCGCTTTACTGAATATCTGAAAAGGAATTATTTGATTTGGATCAATAAAATAGCGGGTTTTGAAAACTTTTTTCAATTATGTAAAAAAATAATGTGCCTTGAACGGGCATGGTCTAGAGGTTTTGAACTTGAAAAACAGTGTCAGTTATTACTATTATTTGTCCTATTCATAGGGGGGGCATATTTTGAGTTACATCGTACACCGTAAAATTAATCAAGCAAAAACTGGACGCAGGTTATTACAAAACAGAAGGATTGGCGCCATTGAGATTAATAATGAACGTCGAACCGGTTTGGAAAGAAGATTGATTGCGGATAGAAGAAAATCTAACGATTGAAATTATCGATTATATTTGGCAGTTGAGATTACATAATTAGCTGAATGAATAAGTCTACAAAGGCTGTTTTACTCTCTGCCTTACTTTTCCCTGGTTCCGGTCATTTTTATCTTAAAAAGCCCGTTATGGGCGTTTCTCTAACGGTAATTTCAGTTGTGTGTCTGGGTTTCATTACCGTTTCGGTTTTTAAGCTGGCAAAAGCGATAAGCGATAAAATACTCAACGGAGAGATCGCGCCAGACATTATCGAAATTACAAACGCAGTAACAGAAGGACTGGCTGATACGGGACTCCACCAACTTAATTTATTAACGATAGTGATATTTAGTTGCTGGATTGTAGGCATGCTTGATTCATACCGAATAGGGCGCAAACAAGACTTAAAATAATAATAAAAATTGTGCGGTGCAAAATAAAAAAAGCCTCGTTAAACGAGGCCTTTTGGGCCTTGTTCAGTGTCAAATGTTACGCTTTGTCCTTCTGCAAGTGTTCTAAAACCTTCTGAATTAATCGCGGTATGATGTACGAATACATCAGCGCTGCCATCAGATGGAGAAATAAAACCAAAACCCTTGCTGTCGTTAAACCATTTTACTGTACCTGTAGCCATCTCTTAACCTACTCCTATGAAAAATTAATAAACAATGTATTAGCTGCATAATGTTGACGCAAAGTGACGGAAGACTGCTGTAATACACTGCAATTAACTACCGGTACTGCTACAAATAACTGCTAATGCTATAACCATATAACAATCTTTATTGAATTGCACGTTTAAGCTTGACTTTGATCAGGTAGGGCATGATAAATGTCATTTTTGTTAAAAATAAGCGACAGGATTTAAGGTGAATTTAAAATTAAAGGTATATGGATTGGCAGGAATTTTGATATTCATAAGCGCAAACACTCATGCAGAATTATTACAAATAGATGACATGAACTGTCCTGATAAACCAAATTGTGTTTCAAGTTTAGTTAAAGATTCGACTCATTATATTGAGCCTTTTACGTTTAATGACGCACCAGAAAAAGCAATGGCAAGATTAAAAACAGCCTTGCTTCAGGAAAAAGGTATCACGCTTGTAACAAATGAAGCTGAAGTTTTAAAAGCAGAAGTTAAGAGCTTTATTTTTCGGTTTATTGATGATGTTGAATTTAGTTTATTAACTGAACAAAAGGTGATTCATGTTCGTTCTTCATCGCGTACCGGCTACTATGATTTTGGCGTTAATCGGCGACGTATAGAAAGGATTCGTCAGCGATTTCAAAATTGAGAACTAGCCTATTCGTCTTATCGGGTTTTCTAATTCCAGTAGGTTTTTATGATAAACGTATTTGTTTTTACCTGTGTTTTTAGCGTCATAGAGCGCCTTATCTGCTTTTTCCAATACGTCATTGATATCTTCAGTTATTTTATCTGATTCAATAACAATACCGATAGAAGTACCTACTCTAATATTGCTACCATAAGCAGGTTCGAGTTTACTAATGTTATCAATGATACGTTGCGCGGTATTACTCACATCATCTTGTGTATTAGGCGCGTATAGTATGATGACAAATTCATCGCCACCTAGTCTTGCAATAATGTCTGTATCGCGTAGTTCTGACATTAACGTTTCTGAAACAGTTTGTAATAATTTATCGCCGACGCCATGACCTAAAGAATCATTCACTGCTTTAAAATTATCCAGATCGAGCATCAATGTTGCTATCGATTCGTTTTTCCTTTTCGCTATTGCGGTCAGTTCCGGATAGCGTCTTTCTAATTGTGCTCGATTTGCCAAACCGGTTAGCACATCTGTCATTGCCAGTTTGCGAAGTTGTGCTTCTGATTTTGTACGTTCGATTTCATGTTCTTTAAAAACTTTAAATGCTTTCTCTAGCTTACCTATTTCATTATCGTTAAAAGTTTTCTTCGATATTTCGACATCCAGATCACCTTCAGCTAATCGATTTAAGGCGTTTGATACATTTTGTATTGGTTTAATTACAAAGGCGTGAATAATATAATTTAGCGATATAATTAATAAAACAAAGAATACAAAATGAAAAATGGAGTAGATAGATTTTTCCAATTCCATTTGGTTTATAACGTTTGCAACAGCACCGGCGCGTGCTTCTATCTGATCGATTTGTTCTGCTTCGAGTAATTCAAATCCGCGTAATGCAATATCATCATCAATGATTACTTCTTTATCAATTAACTCAGCGGATATATTTTCACTATACCGTTGTTTAATGATATTCATGCTGCTTTCATATTCATTAATAGTATGACGAATATCTTCTAAGGCAATCTGTTCACCTGAATTCGGCTCTGAACTTAAATAAGTTTCGATTAATTTATTAATTTCATCAATATAAGTTTGTG